>NZ_JBSVZN010000027.1:0-141949 GCF_054052225.1 Methylobacterium sp. JK268
CCAACGGTTGCGCCAAGCCGGAAAGCCCCCAAAGGTCATCCGCATCGCTCTCGCCCACAAGCTGCTCGTGCGCCTCAACGCCAAGGCCCGTGATGTCCGCGCCCAACTCGCCGCCCAGACTTGACACGCCAGACAGTCGCTCACCCTTGCCCTTCGGGCTCGCTGCGGACCCGACAAGGGGTCCGCAGCCCTCTCCCCGCACGCGGGGAGAGGGGAAACCCGCGCCTCATCCGGCGAAGTGTGAACGGCGAGAGGAGGGTGTCTTCGAACATCCCCGGCGCCCGTGCCGCACGGCACATCCCCGCACCGCCATCTCGTCCACTGTCTTCGGACGACGCCAAGTCGTGTCAATGAGGAGAAGAGACATGACCAAGAAGAAGCCCGCCCTGCCGCAGACCGGCACCCTGAACGAGTCCGACCTCGTCCGGGTCTCCGGCGGCCTGAACCCGCAGCCGCTGCCGCCGCGCTGGCAGTAAGCGTCCGCGGAGCGGTTCGACGCGCCCGCCCGGCCCCCCTCACAGGCGGGGCTGGACGGAGCGCAGGATCGCCTGCGTGCTGTCGATGAACTGGAGGGCCTGGCGCGTCTTGCCGGAGGCGAGGGGCGAGCGGGCGCAGGTCTCGGCGAGGTCGCCGAGGCGCCGCCGCTCCGCGTCGAGGACCTTGAGGGCGTTGTCGACCGCGAAGCGCAGCACGCCGCGCAGCGCCTCGTCGTCGCCGAAATCGTTGAGGTCTCCGGCGGTGGTGATGAGGGATTCGTAGCCCCGCAACTCGTCCGCGATCTGCTGCAGCCCGCGCAGGGTCGAGCGCAGGCAGTCGCCCTCGGCGCCCGCGGCGTCCGCGTCCTGGGCGGAGCGCGCCACATCGGTCACCACGTCGGTGAAGAGGGGCTTGATGCGCGCGACCGCCGCGAGGTCGCCGGCGCTCAGGAGGCGGGCCTGCGCACGCGGCAGCGCCGCGAGCGCGATCACGCCAGCCAGAACGAGGACCCGGCCCGATCGCGCGGTCCGTCGATCCGCGCCCGTCCCGCTCCGCATCGCAGGCTCCTCTTCTGCAGGACGATCGCGTCCGGACTTGATCCGGACAGGTTCGGACTGGCCAGCGGGCGAAATGCTACTACACTCGCGGCCGGATGTACCGGTCGTTCAGACGGGATCGGCTTCGCGCACGGCGCTCTCGATTGTGCGCGTCCGCGCGCGGCCGGGGCGGAACGGTCCGCACGAGGTGCCATGACGACATCCCCGCAGCGGACCTTCCGGGCGACCGCGCTGGAACACGCCTCGTCTCCCGAGGAACTCGACCACCTCGTGCGCATCACGCGCCCGGCCGACTGGATCCTCGCCGCGGTGAGCGTGATGGTGCTCGCGGGCGCGCTGGCCTGGGGCGTCGCGGGGCGCCTGCCGAGCCGGGCGGCCGGGGCCGGCATCCTGGTCAGCGTCGGCGGCCGGGTGGTCGACGCGGTCTCGGCCGCGCCCGGGCGCCTCGCGGCGATCGAGGTCGGGGTCGGCGACCACGTCGCGCAGGGCCAGGTGATCGCGCGCATCGCCCAGACCGACATCGAGGCGCGCTACCGTAGCGCCGTCGAGGTCCACCGCGAGCGCGAGCGCGAGCACGCGACGCTCAAGGCCAAGACCGAGGCCGAGCTCGCCACCAAGGCCCGCAACTTCGCCAAGCTGGAGGAGGCCTTCACCCAGATCATCCAGGCCACCGACCAGCGCGTCGACTACCTCGCCACCGAGGTGAAGAACCTGGAATCCCTGCTCGCCAAGGGCGTCACCACCCGCCGCGTGGTCGAGGAGCGGCGCCGCGACCTCACCGAGGCACGCCAGCGCCGCGAGGACGCGCAGAACGAGGTGCTGAAGCTGCGCAGCCAGAAGAGCGATCTGGAGACGCAGCGCGAGCGCGAGCTGCAGGACTCGCAGTTCCGCCTCAACGACACCCGGCGGCAGATGGATCAGCTCGCCGGCGAACTCGGCCGCAACACCCAGGTGCTGAGCCCGATGGAGGGGCGGGTGCTGGAGGTGAAGGTCTCGCCGGGCTCGGTGCTCGCGGTCGGCATGCCGGTGCTCGCGGTCGAGAGCGAGGGAAGGGCGCTGGAGGCGGTGATCTACATCCCGGCCGACAAGGGCAAGACCGTGCGGCCCGGCATGGAGGTGCGGCTGGAGCCGAGCACCGTCAAGCGCGAGGAATACGGCACGCTCGTCGGCACGGTGGTGTCGATCTCGGACTTCCCCATCACCCCGCAGGGCATGGCGGCGATCCTGCACAACGACAGCCTCGTCACCCGCTTCTCGCAGGAGGGGGCGCCCTACGCCGCGCTCGTGCGCCTGCAGCCCGATCCCGACACCCCGAGCGGCTACCGCTGGGCGGTGGGAGGCGGCCCCGACCTGCGCCTGACGAGCGGCACCCTGACCCGGGCCGAGATCACGACGCGCCAGCAGCGCCCCCTCGACCTGCTGGTGCCGATGCTCAAGCGCCTGACGGGCCTCGTCGGGTAGCGCGCCGTGGTCCCGCCCCTCCCCTTCCTCCGCGGCCTCCTCGCGCGGCGCGTGCGGGCGGTGCCGACCGTGCTGCAGATGGAGGCGGTGGAGTGCGGGGCGGCGGCGCTCGCCATGGTGCTCGCCCATCACGGGGTCTTCGTGCCCCTGGAGCAGCTGCGCGTCGCCTGCGGCGTGTCCCGGGACGGCAGCAAGGCGAGCAACATCGTCAAGGCGGCACGGCGCTTCGGGATGTCCGCCGCGGGGTTCCGGCGCGAGCCCGCGACCCTGACCGACCTGCCGATGCCCTGCATCCTGCACTGGAACTTCAACCACTTCGTGGTGCTGGAGGGGATCCGGGGCGGGCACGCCCACCTCAACGACCCGGCCGTCGGGCGCCGCCGCGTCACGCTGCGGGAGCTGGACCTCGCCTTCACCGGGGTGGCGCTCGCCATGGAGCCGGCCGCGGAGTTCCGGCGGATCGGCCGGCCCCCCCAGGGCCTGCGCCTGCTGCTGCGCGAACTCGGCAGCGCCCGCGCGGCGGTCGGGCTCCTGGTGGCGTCGAGCCTGATCCTGATCGTGCCCGGCCTGCTGATCCCCGGCTTCACCAAGGTCTTCGTCGACGAGGTGCTGATCCAGCGCTCCACCGGCTGGCTGGTGCCGCTCCTCATCGGCATGGGCCTCACCGCCCTGTTCCGGGCCGCCGTCACCGGCCTGCAGCGCTCGCTCGCCCTGCGGCTGCAGACGAAGCTCGAAGTGGTGATGACGAGCCGCTTCCTCTGGCGCGTCGTCGCCCTGCCGATGGAGTTCTTCGCCCAGCGCCACGCGGGGGACATCGCGGCCCGCGCCGCGGTCAACGAGGAGATCGCGCGGCTCCTCTCGGGCGGCGTCGTCACCAACGCCCTCGCCCTGGTCTCGGTCGTCTTCTTCGCCGCCGCGATGGCGGCCTACGACCTGCCGCTCGCCGCGATCGGGGTGGGGCTCGCGCTCCTCAACGTGGTGGCGCTCGCCCTGATCGCCCGGCACCGCGAGGACCTGAGCCGCGGCCTCGCGCTGGAGCGCGGCAAGCTCCTCGCCAGCACCATCGGCGCGGTGCGCACGATCGAGACCCTGAAGGCGAGCGGGCTGGAGGACGACGCCTTCGGGCAATGGTCGGGCATCCAGGCCCGCACCCTCAACGCGGAGCGCGACCTCGGGGCCACCGCCGCCTGGCTCGACGCGGTGCCGACCCTGCTGTCGGGCCTCACCACGGCGGCGATCCTCGGCCTCGGGGGGCTGCGGGTGATCGAGGGCTCGCTGACGCTGGGCAGCCTCGTCGCCTTCCAGTCGCTGATGGGAAGCTTCTCCGAGCCGATCACCACGCTGGTCGGCCAGATCGGCGGCATCCAGACCATCCGGGGCGGCCTGGAGCGGATCCAGGACGTCGCCAACTACCCCAACCCCGTCGCGGCCCCGGACCCCGCCCTGCCGCCGGCGCCGCCGCGCCTCGCCGGGCGGGTCGACCTCGTCGACGTGACCTTCGGCTACGCGGTGCTGGAGCCGCCGCTGATCGAGAACCTGTCCTTGAGCGTGGCGCCCGGCAGCCGGGTGGCGCTGGTCGGCCTCTCGGGCAGCGGCAAGTCGACCCTCGGCCGGCTGATCTGCGGCCTCAACCGGCCCTGGTCGGGGGAGGTGCGGATCGACGGGCGGCGCCTCGCCGACATCCCGCCGGAGGTCTTCGCGCAATCGGTGGCCTACGTGGACCAGGACATCGTGCTGTTCGAGGGCTCGGCGCGGGACAACCTGACCCTGTGGGACCCGACCGTGCCGGAGCCCGACCTCTCCCTCGCCCTCAAGGACGCGGCCATCCACGGGGAGATCGCGACGCGGCCGGGCAACTACGATTGCGCGGTGCTGGAGGACGGCGCCAACTTCTCCGGCGGCCAGCGCCAGCGCATCGAGATCGCCCGGGCGCTGGTGCCGAACCCCGCCGTGCTCGTCCTCGACGAGGCGACCGCCGCCCTCGACCCGGTCACCGAGAAGCGCATCGACGACAACCTGCGGCGGCGCGGCCTCACCTGCATCATCATCGCGCACCGCCTGAGCACCATCCGCGACTGCGACGAGATCGTGGTGCTGGAGCGCGGCCGCATCGCCGAGCGCGGTACGCACGAGGCGCTGATGGCGCAGGGCGGCCTCTACGCGGAGCTGGTGGCCCAGTCATGACCGAGGCGAGGGCACGGCCGCCGGGCGGGCTCGCCCTCGTGGAGGATCCGGGCGGGGTGCCGGAGCGCCCCCTCGACGGGCGCCGCCCGGAGCGGCTCGCCGCGCGCGCCGGGCCCCTCCTGGTGACGGGCGGCCACGCCGACCTCTTCGCGGTGCAGATCCGCGACGGCGCGGCGGGCGCGCGCCGACCGCTGCTGCGGGTCGAGGCCGGGGAGATCATCCCGGCGATCCCGGCCGACACCGACGCGTCCGGGGCGGTCCTGGAGGTGATCGCGGTCGGCACGCCCGGCACGACGGTGCGGGAGGCGGGGGCCGCCTGGAGCCGCCCCGAGCGGGTCGAGACCTGGATCCTGCGCCTCGCGGCACGGGTCGCCGGCCCCGCCCCGGCCTGGGACCTGCGCGAGGCGGCGCAGGCCGAGGCGCTGGAGCCGGGGGAGCGGCGGCGGGGGCCGGCCCGCGCCCCGCGCTGGGTGGCGGTGGCGGCCGGCAGCGCGGCGATCGCGGGGAGCCGCGCGATCCTGCGCCCCGGCGATCCGCCGCTGCCGCTCGCGGCCGGGCTCAGCGTCGCGGCCGGGCCGGAAGGCTGCCGCCTCGCGCTCGTGGCCGCTCCGGAGGGGGAGCGCCTCGCGCGGGCCCTCGACCGCTTCCACCAGGTGGCGATGACCTGCCTGCACGACGCCGTGGCGGCCGCGCCCGCGCGCGACGCCGGCCGTCTCGCCAGGCGCGCGGAACTCGGCGCCGCCCGGTCCGCGGAGCTGTTCGGGCGCCTCGGGGCGATCGTGGCGCGGCCGGCCGCTCCGGCACGGATCCCGGTCGACCCGGAGGACCCGCTGATGGCGGCCTGCGCCCTCGTCGCCGCGGCGCTGCGGGCGTCCCTCGCCCGGCCGCCGGGCCGCCGCAGGGAGGACCGGGCCTTCGCGGACGTGGTCGAGATCGCCCGCGCGTCGCGCCTGCGGGTGCGCCGCACCCGGCTGCGCGGGACGTGGTGGCGGGAGGATGTGGGGCCCCTCCTCGGCTGGCGGGGCGAGGCGGGGGCGCCCGTCGCCCTGCTGCGCGAGCGCCGGGGCTACGTCCTGGCGGACCCGGCCACGGGCGAGCGCCGCCGGGTCGACGCGGCGCTCGCCGCCGACCTCGCCCCCGAGGCCGCGAGCCTGTTCGCGACGCTGCCCGGCCGGGCGCTCGGGCTTCGCGACCTCCTCGCCTTCGCGGCGGGCCGGGCCCGGGGCAAGCTCCTCGGCCTCGTCCTGCCCGCCCTGGCGACGGGCCTTCTCGGCCTCGCCGTGCCCCTCGTCACGCAGGCCCTCGTCGCCTCGGCGATTCCGCGCAGCGAACTCGATCAGGTCACGGTCTGCGCCCTCGCGCTCGCCGTCGCGGCTCTGGCCGGCGCCGCCGTCCAGGTGGCCGAGAGCCTCGCCCTGCTGCGGCTCGAAGGGCTGATCGACTGGACGCTGCAGGCGGCGATGATCGACCGCCTGCTGCGGCTGCGCGCGGCCCTGTTCCGCGACCACACGGCGGGCGACCTCGTCAACCGGGTGATGGGCGTCGACGCGGTGCGCCGTCTGCTGACGGGGCGCGCCCTGCGCGGCCTGCTGGCGGGCCTGCTGTGCGGATTCAGCATCGGCCTGATGCTGGTCTACGACCCTGTGCTCGCTCTGGTGGCGACCGGTCTCGCCCTCCTGCGCGGGAGCCTGGTCCTCGCGGCGAGCGGTCTGCGCCTCCTCCACGAGAGCCGCCACTTCGACGACCAGGGCCGGGTGCAGGGCTTCCTGCTCCAGCTCGTCGCCGGCATCGGCAAGCTGCGGGTGGCCGACGCCTCCGTCCGGGCGCTCGCGGTCTGGTCGCGGCTCTTCGCGGGCCAGAAGGCGCATTTCATCGCCGCCCAGCGGGTCGGCAACGGCCTCGCCGTGGCCGAGACCGCGCTGCCGACGCTGGCGACCCTGACGCTCTTCGCCGCCGCGCAGGCGCTCGACAGCCCGCTGTCGCGCGACCTCGGGGCGTTCCTGGCCTTCTTCGCGGCCTTCGGCCAGACGATGACCGCGCTCGGCGCCTTCGCGTCGGGCGTCAGCGAGGCGCTGGTGGCGATCCCGCACCTCACCCGCCTGCGCCCGCTGCTGCGCGCCGAGGCGGAGATCGGCGCTGACCGCAAGTCGCCGGGGGACCTGTCGGGCGCGATCGAACTGTCCCGGGTGACCTTCCGGTACGGCGCGTCCGGCCCGCCGGTGCTCGATTCGGTCTCGCTGCGCGTGGCGCCCGGCGAGTCCGTGGCGGTGGTCGGCCCCTCGGGCAGCGGAAAATCCTCGCTGTTCCGACTGCTGCTCGGCTTCGAGGTCCCGGAATCCGGCGCGGTCTTCTACGACGGCAAGGCGCTCGACACGCTCGATGTCGGCGCCGTGCGCCGCCAGCTCGGCGTCGTGCTGCAGAACGGCCGGCTCGGGACGGGCAGCCTCTACGAGGCGATCTGCGGCGGCGTGCAGCTGCCCCTGGACCAGGCCTGGGAGGCCGCGCGCCTCGCCGGGCTCGAGGACGACATCCGGGCGATGCCGATGGGGATGCACACGGTGATCGCCGAGGGGGTGAACACGCTCTCGGGCGGCCAGCGCCAGCGCCTGCTGATCGCCCGCGCCATCGCGCGGCGCCCGCGCATTCTCCTCCTCGACGAGGCGACGAGCGCCCTCGACAACCGCGCCCAGGCGGTGGTGGGGGCCTCCCTCTCCGCCCTCAACGTCACCCGCCTCGTCATCGCGCACCGGCTGAGCACCGTGCGCGAGGCCGACCGGATCCTGATGCTGGTCGACGGCCGCATCGTGCAGAGCGGGCGCTACGACGACCTCGCCGCCGCACCAGGGGCCTTCGCGGAGTTCGCCCGGCGGCAATTGGTGTAGCGCCCGCGGAACGCGGCCGGGGAGCCCGCGCGCGATCCGGGGACTCGGGGCCGCCATGCGGACGAACGGGTGTCCTGTTCGGCGGCAAAGACATTCCATCCTCGACGATGGCGCTGGCGCGGCATCCTCGATCCCGCCCGGTGATCGCGTCCCGGCCCGCCACCCCCTATATTCCGGGGATGCCCAGCCCCTCCTCCGACCGACCGACCGTGCGCCGCCTCGACCCGGTGCTCGTCGACCGCATCGCGGCCGGCGAGGTGGTCGAGCGGCCCGCCGCCGCCGTCAAGGAACTCGTCGAGAACGCCATCGATGCGGGCGCATCGGCCATCGAGGTGACGATTCAGGCCGGGGGACGGCGGCTGATCCGGGTGGTGGACGACGGCATCGGCATGAGCGCGGAGGATCTGGCGCTCGCCGTCGAGCGCCACGCCACCTCGAAGCTCCCCGAGGGCGACCTCGACCGGATCGAGACGCTGGGCTTCCGGGGCGAGGCCCTGCCCTCGATCGGCGCCGTGGCGCGGCTCTCCCTCGTCTCGCGCACGGCCGAGGCCGCGAGCGGCCACGGCCTCGTGGTCGATGCCGGGATCAAGGGCCCGGTGCGGCCGCTCGCGGCCGAGCGCGGCACCCGGGTCGAGGTCACCGACCTCTTCGCCGCCACCCCGGCGCGGCTGAAATTCCTGAAATCCGACCGGGCCGAGGCCGGGGCCGTGGCGGAGATCCTGCGGCGCCTCGCGGTCGCCCATCCGCAGATCCGCTTCACCCTCAGGGCCGAGGGCGGGGCGGGCGGCTTCGTGCTCCCGGCCGAGGCCGGGCCGGGCTCCTGGCTCAGGCGCCTCGCGGCCGTCCTCGGCGCCGATTTCGCGGCGAATTCGGCGCCCCTCAGCCTGGAGCGCGAGGGCTTCGCGCTCGACGGCCATATCGGCCTGCCGACCTTCCACCGGGCGGCGGCGACCCACATGCACTTCGTCGTGAACGGCCGCCCGGTGCGCGACCGGCTGCTGCTCGGCGCCGTGCGCGGGGCCTACGCGGACGTGATGGCCTCCGACCGCCATCCCGTCCTGGCGCTCGCGCTCACCTGCGACCCGACGCAGGTCGACGTGAACGTGCACCCGGCCAAGACCGAGGTGCGGTTCCGCGAGCCGGGCCTGGTGCGCGCCCTGATCGTGAGCGCGATCCACGAGGCCCTGCGCCGCGAGGGCCAGCGCAGCGCCGCGAGTGTGGCGGCCAAGACCCTGGAGAGCCTGCGCCCGGCCCCGGCGCCGATGCCGGCCCCGGCCCGCTCCCCGGTCCTGCCGCTGCGCCGCCCCGATCCCCCCGCCGTCTCGCCCCGCGGCAGCGGCCGGGTCGAGTCGTTCGCGGAGGATTTCGGGAGCGCGCCCGCCGGGTTCGGCGAGGCCGCGCAGGCGAGCTTTGCCCACGAGGCCCTGCCCCCCGCGGCCGATGCCCGCCCGGCCTCCGAGGCCGAGGCGCCCGCCCATCCCCTCGGGGCGGCGCGGGCGCAGCTCCACGAGACCTACATCGTGGCGCAGACGCAGGACGGCATCGTCATCGTCGACCAGCACGCGGCCCACGAGCGCCTCGTCTACGAGCGCCTGAAGCGCGAGCGCGCGGAAGGCGGCATCGCCCGCCAGATGCTGCTGATCCCCGACGTGGTGGAACTCGACCCCGCCGAGGCCGACCGCCTCGCGGAGGCCGCCGGGGACCTCGCGGCGCTGGGCCTCGTGCTGGAGCCGTTCGGGCACGGCGCGGTGCTGGTGCGCGAGGTGCCGGCGGCCCTCGCCGGGGGCAGCCTGCGGGCGCTCCTCGCCGACGTGGTCGACGTGCTGCAGGAGGGCGGCGCCGACCCGCTGGCGCGGCGCCTCGACGCGGTGCTGTCGCGGATGAGCTGCCACGGCTCTATCCGGGCCGGGCGGCGCCTGCGGCCCGAGGAGATGAACGCGCTCCTGCGCGAGATGGAGGTCACGCCCCTCTCGGGCCAGTGCAACCACGGGCGCCCGACCTACGTGGAGCTGAAGCTCCACGACATCGAGCGGCTGTTCGGGCGGCGCTGAGGGCGCGACGGTTCGGTGACCCTTGCCAAGGGGGCCAAGCGGCTTACACTTGTTACAGATATTCTCGCTGGAGGTCCTCATGGCCGACGCCGTGTCCGTCATTCCGTCCCCCACGGGGGATCGCGAGGCGAACGCGCGTCTCGCCGAAAAAATCCGCGCGTTCCGGAGCGAAGGCGTTCGAGGGGCGGGCGGCCTGAGGCTGTGCGGCCCCTTCGGCGAGACGGTCGGCTCGCTGACCGAATCCGCCATGAATGCCCTGGAAGCCGCCTTGACCCGTCTCGCCGAGGCCGACGAGATCATGCTGGGATCGCGGGACACCGAATTGTCCCCCGAGGCCGCCGCAAGGATTCTCGGCGTCTCCAGGCCGGTCGTCTACCACCGGATGGAGACGGGGCGCCTGCCGTTCCGGCAGGTCGGGTCGCATCGACGCGTGCTCTACAAGGACGTGCTGGCGCTGCGCCACTTCGAGGAGGAACGGCGCGCCGCGTCCAGGGCCTTGAGCGAGGACACGGACGAGCAGCAGGAACCGGCACCGCGTGCCGTCTGACCTGCTCAACGTCGTCGCGGATGCGAACGTCCTCTGGTCTCCTCATCAACGCAATCTGCTCCTGCAACTCGCCCATCAGGACGTGTTCCGGGTCTTCTGGACGGACCTCGTCATCGAGGAATGGCTCCGGAACGTCGAACCCGATCAGAGGACGAGGTGCGAGAGGAGAACGGTGCCGTTGATGCGGCGGCACTTCCCGGATGCATGGCTCCCCGCCATTGCGGCGATACCGTTCGGCAGAACCGACCCGAAGGACCGCCACGTCGCGGCGGCGGCCGTGCATGTGGCCCCGTCGGTCCTGGTGACATGGAATCTGACGGATTTTGACGTGGAGGCCCTCGGCCCCCACGGTGTGGAGGTGCTGTCGCCGGACCGTTTCCTGAAGCGGATACTGGACCGCGATTCCGCCGCCGTCCTGGAGTTCACGCGTCAGGCGCAAGTCAATCTGACCAGGACCGCGCCGACCTCGGAAACGTACAAGAGTCTGCTCCGGACGATCGGACTCACGACGTTCGTCGCCGGCGTGGAGACCTACGAGTCCGATCCGGCATCAGATGACGCGGACGGCGACATCGTCTTGCAGGCCTGAGAGCAAATCCCGAGAGCCCTTTCCTTCCGAAGGTGTCTGACGACGATGGTGTGCGTCACGGGATCACCCGCGCCTCCCGCAGCCGCCCGAACAGGTCGAAGAAGGCGTCGTCGGTGGGCTGGTAGTCGAGGAAGCCGAGGCGCCGGCTCTTGCTCATGTCGGTCACCACCTCGATCGGCCGGCCGAGATCCGCGTCGGTGTGCCAGGGCGAGGCGAGGCGCGACAGGTCCGGCTCCACGAGCCCGTGCCGGCGCGCGATGTCCGCCCAGAGCGGGCCGGCATCGGCGAGCTGGCGTTCGAGGGGCGTCACCTCCGCCGGGAAGGGCGCGGGCGCGATCCCGAACCACGCCGCGATCCGGCCCCACATCCAGCTCCAGCGGAAGACGTCGCCGTTCACCACGTTGAAGGCCTGGTCGCGGGCGTCCGGCACCGTCGCGGCCCAGGCGAGGTGGCGCGCGAGGAGCCGCGCGTCGGTCATGTCGGTGAGGCCGTTCCACTGGGCGGCGGAGCCCGGGAACACGAAGGGCCGGCCAGCCTCGCGGCAGAGCGTGGCGGTGACGGCGAGCGTCACGCCCATGTTCATGGCGTTGCCGAGGGCGAAGCCGACGATCGTGTGGGGCCGGTGCACGCTCCAGCCGAACCCGTCCCGCTCCGCGGCGGCGAAGACCTCGTCCTCCTGCGCGTAGTAGAAGTTCTCGACGGCGAGCCGCGGTTGCTCCTCGCGGAAGGGCGTCGGCGGCAGGCTTCCTTTCCCGTAGGCCTCGAAGGGCCCGAGATAGTGCTTGAGCCCGGTGACGAGGGCGACGTGCCGCAGGCTCCCCGCCGGCCGCACCGCGTCGAGGAGGTGGCGCACCATCGCGGCGTTGACCCGGATGTTCTCCGCCTCGGTCGGCTGGCGCGCCCAGGTGGCGAAGAAGACGTGGCTCGGCCGCAGATCCGCCAGGGCGGCCGGCAGGCTCCCCGGATCGAGGAGGTCGGCGGCGACCGGAACCAGGCCGGGCAGGTCCGTCGGCGGGCGCCGGGCGAGGCCCGCCACCGACCAGCCGGTGTCGAGGAGGTGCCGCGCGAGGGTGTTGCCGACGATGCCGCTGGCGCCGACCACGAGTGCCGTCTGGGTCATGGATCCCGTTGTGCGAAGGGACGCGATGCCGGGACAACGCCGCGCGCGGCGAGAAGGTGCCGGAACGGCGGCGCGCGCCCGCGGTTGCCCGACGCATCCTCACGGAGACGACCGCATGACGAAGCCGATCCTTGCCGCCGCCGCGTCCCTCGCGCTGCTCACCGCGCCCGCCCTGGCGCAGGGCATCAACAACGGCGCGGGCGCGGCCCCCGCATCCTCCGGGAATACCGGCTCGGGCATGGCGAGCCAGCCCCCCGGCAGCGGCATCGGCGGCAACAATCCCGGCAGCATGGGCTCGACCGGCACACAGGGCGCGAGCGGCGGCAATATGGGTCCGAACAGCACCTCGGTGAGTCAGCACCCGACCGGCAGCGGCGCGCCCGGGACCGGCCCGGGGAGCCAGTCCGGGACCCCGCACAAATAGGCCGGCCCCGTCCCGCGCAAGGGGCGGGCGGGGTCGCGGGCGCCGCTCAGGCCAGTGCCTCGCCGAAGATCGTCGCGCCCTGATCCGCCGCCCCGACCGCGGCCCGGAAGGCGCCGAACAGCTCGCGCCCGCAGCCGATGGCCGAGACCGACAGGTCCTCGGTCGCCGGCTCCCGCGCGGCCCACTCGACCGACGGCACCAGCACCTCCAGGGTCCCGGCCACCGCGTCGACCCGCACGCGGTCGCCGTCGCGGATCCGGGCGATCGGGCCGCCCTCGGCGGCTTCCGGCGTCACGTGGATCGCCGAGGGCACCTTGCCGGAGGCGCCCGACAGCCGCCCGTCCGTCACCAGGGCCACGCGCTGCCCGCGGTCCTGCAGCACGCCGAGCGGCGGCATCAGCTTGTGCAGTTCGGGCATGCCGTTCGCCTTGGGCCCCTGGAACCGCACCACCGCCACGAGGTCGCCGGTCAGGTCGCCCGCCCGGAAGGCGGCCTGCAGCGCCTCCTGCGAGTGGAAGACCCGCGCGGGCGCCTCGATCACGTGCCGCTCCGGCGCCACCGCCGAGGTCTTGATCACCGCCCGGCCGAGATTGCCCGCCAGCACCGCGAGGCCGCCGGTCGCCTGGAAGGGCGCGGCGGCGCCCCGCAGCACCGCCGTCTCGCCGCTCTCGGCAGGACCCGCGCGCCAGGTCAGCGCGCCCGCTTCGTCGAGCACCGGCTCGCGGGTGTAGGCGGCCAGGCCCTGGCCCAGAACGGTCTCCACGTCCGCGTGCAGCAGCCCGGCCCCGAGGAGTTCGCGGATCACGAAGGGCATGCCGCCCGCCGCGTGGAAGTGGTTCACGTCCGCGGTGCCGTTCGGGTAGACGCGGGCGAGGAGCGGCGTCACCTCGGCGAGGTCCGAGAGGTCCTCCCAGGTGAGCACGATGCCGCCCGCCGCCGCCATCGGCAGCAAGTGGAGCGTGTGGTTGGTCGAGCCGCCGGTGGCGTGCAGGCCGACGATCCCGTTCACGAAGGCCCGCTCGTCGAGGAGCCGGCCCACCGGCAGGTACTCGTTGCCGAGCGCCGTGATGGCCAGCGCCCGCTGGGCCGCGGCCCGGGTCAGCGCGTCGCGCAGGGGCGTGTCCGGCGTCACGAAGGAGGCGCCCGGCAGGTGCAGGCCCATGATCTCCATGAGCATCTGGTTGGTGTTGGCGGTCCCGTAAAAGGTGCAGGTGCCCGGCCCGTGGTAGGAGTCGGACTCGGCGGCGAGCAGCGCGTCGCGGCCGACCTTCCCCTCCGCGTAGAGCTGGCGGATCTTCGCCTTCTCGGGGTTGGAGAGGCCGCTCGTCATCGGCCCAGAGGGGATGAACACCGACGGCAGGTGGCCGAAGGCGAGCGCCCCGATGACGAGGCCCGGCACGATCTTGTCGCAGATGCCGAGATAGACCGCCGCGTCGAAGGTCTGGTGCGAGAGCGCCACCGCCGTCGAGAGCGCGATGACCTCGCGCGAGAACAGCGACAGCTCCATCCCGGCCTCGCCCTGGGTGACCCCGTCGCACATGGCGGGCACGCCGCCCGCCACCAGCGCGACGCCGCCCGCCTCCCGGGCGGCCTGCCGCAGCAGCTCCGGGTAGCGCTCGTAGGGGCGATGGGCCGAGAGCATGTCGTTGTAGGCGGTGACGATGCCGAGGCTCGCGCCCTGGCCGTCGCGCAGCATCGCCTTGTCGGACGGGCCGCAGGCCGCGAAGCCGTGCGCCTGGTTGGCGCAGCCGAGCGCCTGCCGGCGCGGGGCGCGGGCGGCGGCCCCGGCGATGCGCTCCAGGTAGCGCGCCCGCCGGTCGCGGCTGCGCCGCACGATGCGCTCCGTCACCTCGCCGATGCGCGCGTTCAGGCCGACATTCTGGGGGGAAGTCGTCACGGGAGGATCCTCGCGTTGCCGCGGGACGGGCGCGCCGTCCCGGCGTCGGGCTGCGCCGGACCGCCCCGAAACGGGGCCGGCCCTCGGACGACGGCGGGATCCGCGCCGCGCGGCCCTGCCGTTACGTCCAGCATAGCACGGTTGCGCCGGGGCGGAACGCCGCGGGGTTGCGCGCGGGCGCGGCCCCGCCCTAAGGGGCGCTATCCCCCGCCTCCGCGAGACCCGATGCAGGCCGTCCTCAACGCCGCCCTCCCGATCTTCGCCCTGATCCTGGCGGGGTTCCTGTGCGGGCGCACCGCCCTGTTCGGCCCCGCGGCCACGGACAGCCTCAACCGCTTCGCGATCTACCTCGCTCTTCCCGCCCTGATGTTCGGCGCCATGGCCCGGATCACCCCCGCGCAGGTGGCGCAGGTCGGGTTCGCGGCGGCCTTCCTGGTCGGCATCGCGGCGGCCTTCGCGGCGGCCTACGGGCTCTGCGCCCTGCGCGGCGGGCGGATGGCGCAGGCCTGCATCGAGGGGCTCGACGCGGGCTACAGCAATGTCGGCTTCATGGGCCTGCCGCTCTGCCTGCTGGTCTTCGGGCCGGAGAGCCTGCCGGCGGTGGTGATCACGACGCTGCTGACCGCCTGCGTGCTGTTCCTGTTCGCGATCGTGCTGATCGAGGCCGATCTGCGGAAGGGCACCGGCGGCACCGCCCGCAAGGTCCTGCTCGCGCTCCTGCGCAACCCGCTCCTGATCGCGCCGCTCGCCGGGCTGGCCTTCGGCCTGACCGGGACCGGCATCCCCGGGCCGGTCGACCGCTTCACGACGCTCCTCGGGGGGGCGGCCTCGCCCTGCGCCCTGGTCTGCATCGGGCTGTTCCTGGCCCAGGAGCGGGTCGTGCTCACCGACCTGCGGCCGATCCTGACGCTGGTCGGCCTCAAGCTGCTGTTCCAGCCGGCCGTGACGGCGTTCCTCGCCTACGAGGTCTTCGCGATGCCCCCGCTCTGGGCACGGGTGGCCGTGCTGCTGAGCGCCCTGCCGATCGGCTCGGGGCCGTTCACCCTCGCCAAGCTCTACGGGCTGGAGGCCGGGGTCACGTCGGGGGCGATCCTCGTGTCGCACCTCGCCTCCGTGGCGAGCGTGTCGCTGCTGGTGGCGTGGCTTGCCTGACCCCGCCACCGGGAGCGCGGATCAGAAATCGCGCTGGACGCGCATCCGCACCTGGAACGTGTCCTGGCTCGCGACGGTCGGTGCCGCGGCCACCTGCGCCAGGGTTGCGCCGCCGGCCGCGCCCGCGGTGGCGAGGTTGAGCCCGGACTTGTTCGGGTCGAGCACGCGCCCGCTCGCCACCGCCGTGCGGACGTAGACGCCCTCGACGCCGATATCGAGGTCCCGCACCGGCGACCAGATCAGGCTCGCGCCGGTGACGAGTTCGTTCGTGTCCCGCAGGAGCGGGCTGATCGCGAGGGCCGCGACGCCGGCCGCGCTGGTGGGAACCGGCAGGCCGCTCACGCCGAACAGGGCGCTCGTCGTCCGCAGCCCCCGGCCGAAGGTCATGGCCCCGTAGGAGGCGAAGGCGGCCGAGCGCCATTCCGGATTCCAGTAATGCAGGACCGAGCCGACCACCGTGAACGAACGCGGCAGCGACAGGCGCCCGCTGACCGGGTCCACGACGCCGTCCGCGAAGGTGGAGCTGAACACGCCCGGGACCGGGAAGGTCGAGAGGGCGAGCGAGCCGTTGTAGTTCGCGTAGCCGACGTAGCGCTCCGCCCCCTCGCCGTAAGCGCCCTGCAGGTAGGCGGAATCGCCGACCCCGAGGAAGGGCAGGTTGACCTTGACGCCGCCCTGCACGGCCCAGCCGTAGGCAGTCTCGGCGCGGCCCGCCGGCGCGGCCCGGGCCGGCAGCAGGGCCGCCTGCGCGGCGCTCAGCGCAGTCAGCGCCGGGGCGCCGTTCCCGCCCAGCACCGGATTGCCGGCATTGACCTCGTGGAGGGCCGCGGAGAGCTGCGCCGAGCCCCAGGCCGCATCGTAGCGCAGCACGCCGACCACGTCCGGCAGGCGCGAGCGCTGCACCACGTCGACCGATTGCACGGCGACCGGCGCCCCGGTCGCGTCGGTGACGAGGATCGGCGCGAAATTCACGCCCGCCGCGGGCGCGCCCGCGAAGCTGCCCGCCGCCCCGCCGCCGAAGATCGGGGCCTTGCGGAAGTTCGGGTCCTCCAGCGAGAGCGTCGCCGAGACGCCCTGGCCGAGCTGCCCCGTATAGGCGAGGAGGTTGGTCGAGGGCAGGCCCGAGCCGAGCGAGTTCCCGATGATCTCGAAATCGCCGCCGTAGAAGTCGTAGAAGGAGGCGGCGCGGCCGGCCGTGAGCCCGGCGAACTGGATGAAAGCCTTGTCGACGTTGACGAATTGCTGCACCCGCCCGGCCGTGTCGATGCCGGTGGCGGAGAAGGCCCAGCCGAAGCGCTCGACCGTCGGCGCCTTGAGGTAGCCGCCCGTGCGGCCCGCGAGGTCGAAGCGGATGAAGGCCCGCAGGGTTCCGTAGCCGGTGGTCGTGCGGGCATCCAGGTTGAGGCGGCCGAGGCCGCGATACCCGGTCGTGTCGCCGCCGCTCCGGGTCAGGGGCTGGACGTAGGCGGCCTCGAACCGCGCCCGCCCGCCGATCCGGATGCAGGTGTCGGTGCCCGGGAGAGAGAAGAAGCCGACCCCGTGTGCCGTGCAGACCCGGACGTACTCGATCGGCTCCGCCTTGCGAGGCGGCAGATCCGCGGCCTGCGCCCCGGCCACGCCCATCAGGCCGGCTGCCGATCCCAGCAGCACGTTCCTCAGCGACATCATGACGATTCCCCCCTCGCTCTGCGCGGTTCTTTTTCGATCCGCGCGCATTCGACCGGCTCAAGCAGGATTTTTCCCGCTCCGGCGTCGCCTTATTGAGCCATGAAACCAGTATGTGACTTAAAGTCAATCGAGCGTATCGTCAGTGTCAAGCGCCCATCCGCTTACGGAAGCAGCTGTTGCAGGCGCGCATCGGCCTTTTAGGGAACCGCGTGCTGAAACGATCACGGGACGCGGAGCTTCAGCCTGCGCTCGATGGCCGCGCAGAGCGGTGCGCCGGCCGATCCGCGCAAGGATCCGGCGATCGCGCGGCACCGGCCGGCACGCGCCCGTCTGCGGCCGGGAGGTGCGGGGACCGCTCAGGCCGCCCCGAGGCGCCGCGCGAGCAGGGCCCCCGCGGCGCCCGAGACCAGCAGGATCGGCACGAGGAGAAGCAGCACCTGCCCGTTGCCCTGCCCGGCCCCGATCAGCGCCCCGGCCAGCAGCGGCCCGGCCACGGAGCCGAGCCGCCCGGCCGAGACGGCGGCGCCGACGCCGGTGCCGCGCCCCTCGGTCGGGTAGCAGGTCGCCGCCAGCGCGTAGAGCACCGTCTGCGACCCCGAGATGGTCGCCCCGACGCAGGCGCCAACCGCCAGCGTCGCGGTGAGGTCCGGCGGCACGCCGAGGAGGAGCAGGATCGCCGCCGCGCTCGCGCCGAAGACGAGGAGCGTCGTCGGCGTGCGTCCCCAGCGTTCCATCAGGATCCCGGTAGCGACGCTGCCGAGCGCGCTGCCGATGTTGAAGGCCATCTGCACCCAGGCGGCGTCCGCCCGGCTCAGTCCCCGTGCGATCAGCAGCGAGGGCAGCCAGTTGAGCAGCAGGTACAGGACCAGGAGCCCGAGGAAGAAGGCGGTCCAGAGCAGCGCGGTCGCCCCCGCGCGGCCCTCCGCGAACAGCGCCCAGGTCAGGCTGCGGACCGGTCCGGCGGCGGGCTCGGCGAGGGACCGGCTGTCGGGCAGCCAGAGGGCGATGGCCGGGAGCACGACGAGGGGCACGATCCCGCCGATCAGGAAGATCGTCGCCCAGTCGCTCGGGTCCGCGTGGAGGAGGCTGGCCACGCTGGTCAGCGCGCCGCCCGCCGGCAGCCCGGCATAGAGCAGGGCCACCGCGCTGCTGCGGCGGGCGGGCGGGACGTTCTCGGCCACGAGCGCGATCAGGTTCGGCAGGGCGCCCCCGAGCCCGAAGCCGGTGAGCGCCCGCGCGGCCAGCAGCGTCGGGAAGGTCCCCGCGAGCCCGGTGAGGACCGACATCAGGCCGAACACCGCGATCGACACCAGCAGCGTGCGCTTGCGCCCGATCCGGTCCGAGAGGCGGCCGCCCAGGATCGCGCCCAGGAACAGGCCCGCCGTGCTGGCGCTGAAGAACAGGCCGAGCTGGGCCGGCGCCAGCTGGAAGGCGGGGGCGAGCCGCGGCGCGGCGACGCCGGCCGATTGCAGATCGAACCCCTCGATCATCGTGACGAGCGTGCACAGCCCGACCGTGAGAAGGCCGGATCCCGAGGCCTCGCGCCCCAGCGCCATCGTGTTCGCCATGATTTCCCCCGTGAAAGGTCGCGTCCTCGGCCCGTTGCCCGGGCTCGTGGTCGTGGCCGGCCGCCGCCGGCGGGCCGCGCCGGTCAGGCCGGCGCGAGCAGCATCAGGGCGTCGAGGGCGACCGCGCCCCCGCCCTCCGGGTGGAGCACCACCGGGTTGAGGTCGATCTCCCTGATGCGCGGCTCCGCGACGAGCGCCCGGCCCACGGCGGCGACGAGCCGGGCGGCGGCCGCCCCGTCGGCGCGCGGCGCGCCGCGGAACCCGTCGAGGAGCGCCGCGCCGCGAAGCCGGCGCAGCTCCGCCGCGATGCCGGCCTCGTCGAGGTCGGGCGGCAGCAGGCGGACGTCCCGCATGACCTCCGCCTGCACGCCGCCGAGGCCGACCAGGAGCACCGGCCCCCAATCCGGGTCGTTGCGGCCCCCGACGATGAGTTCGAGGCCGCGCGCGCCCATCCGCTCGACCAGCACCCCGTCGAGGACGAGGCCGGGGCGGTGCCGGGCGAGGTTGTCGGCGAGCCGCGTCCACCCCTCGCGCAAAGCGGCGGGGTCTGCGAGGCCGACGATCACCCCGCCCGCGTCGCTCTTGTGGGAGAGATCGGGCGATTGCGCCTTCAGCACGACCGGATAGCCGAGATCCGCCGCCGCGGCCTGCGCCTCCGCGAGGTCGCGGGCCAGCCGGCCCTCCGGGAACGGGATCCCGAGCGGCGCCAGCAGCACCTTGGCGGCGTATTCGGGCACCACGCCGCCGGGACGGTCCCGGAGGTCCGGCCCGCGCAGAGCCGCGGGGGCGGGCCGCGACGCCGGGAGGGGCCGCGTCGCGACCGCGAGGGCCCGCACCACCCGCTCGGCGGTCGGGAAGTAGGACACGCCGAGGTCGCGCAGCTCCGCCAGGTAGGCAGGGGGCACCGGCGCGCCCTCGTCGAGGCCCGCGACGATCACCGGCTTGCCCACGGAAAGGCCGCGCAGGGCCCGGATCACCGGCGGGAACTTGAGGTCGCTCGTCGTGGCGTCGGTCTGGATGAGGCCGAGCAGGATCGCGCCGATGCGGGGGTCGCCGTGCAGGGCCTCCAGCACCCGCCGGTAGAGGTCGGGATCGACGAGGCCCTGCGCCGTCACGTCGACCGGGTTGCTCACCGGCACGAAGTCCGGCAGCGCGGCGCGGAGCGCCGAGCTGTCCCCATCGTCGAGGGGCGGCAGGGGCAGCCCGACCTCCTCGGCGAGGTCGAGGGTGAGCGCCTTGTAGGCGCCGGATTCGGTGATCACCGCGGCGCCGCCGCTGGCCGGCGGGCAGCGCAGGAGCAGCTCGGCGACGTCGCCGAGTTCCTCCAGCGTCCGCACGAGGCGCACGCCCGCATCCTCGACCTTGAGGCGCATCACCGCGTAGTCACCCGCGAGTGCGCCCGTGTGGGTGGCCGCCGAGCGCCGCGCCGCCTCGCTGCGGCCGGGATGGAGCAGCACGAGGGGCTTGCCCGCCGCCCGCGCCCGCCCGGCCGCGGCCAGGAATCGGCCGGGCTGCCGGAACTGCTCCACGATCAGGGCGACGACGCGCGTGTCGGGGTCGTCCACGAGGTGCTCGACATAATCCTCGACGCCGCTCGCCGCCTCGTTGCCGGTCGAGACCGAGTAGGACAGGCCGAGGCCGCGGGAGAGCAACGTGACGCCGAGCACCGCCGCCATGGCGCCGGACTGGGACACGATCGCGATGCCGGGCCGGCCCGCGAGCGGGGCGGCCGGCATCTCCACGAAGCTCAGGGGGATGCCGTCGACGAAGTTGACGAGGCCGAGGCAGTTCGGCCCCTCGACCACCATGCCGGCCTCCGCGGCGAGGCGGGCGATCTCCCGCTGCTCGGCGAGGCCCGCCTCGCCGCCCTCCGCGAAACCCGCCGAGAACACGATCGCGGCCCCGGCGCGGCGTGCGGCGAGGGCCCGGACGGCCGGCAGCACCGCGGCGCGCGGGATGGCGAGCACGGCCGCGTCGACGCCCTCCGGCAGGGCCTCGACGGAGGGCAGGCAGGGCCGGCCGCCGATCTCGGCCCGGTTCGGATTCACGAGGTGGATCGCTCCCGCGTAGCCCGCCCGCACGAGGTTGGCGAGCACCGAGGCCCCGAGCGCTCCGGGCTTGTCGGAGGCCCCCACGATCGCGACCGAGGCCGGCCGCAGCAGACGAAGGAGATCGGGCATCGGGTGGGGCGCTCCTCAGAGAGGGTGGCGGGCAGGGCGCGCGGCGAGCATGAACCCTCCCCCCCTCGGCGGGGGAGGGTGGCGAGCGGAGCGAGCCGGGAGAGGGGAACCCCGGTGCAGAATGATCCTGAAGCGTGGTGAAGGGCGCCCCATCAGGAAGTGTGGCTCCCCTCTCCCGCCCCACTCCGCGGGGCACCCTCCCCCGCAGAGGGGGGAGGGTTGGCGCGCGGCTTACGCCTTCTTCCCCAAATCGTACGCGCCCAGCCCTGGCTTGTAGGACTTCTCGTCGATGAACTGCCGGATGCCTTCCTTGCGGCCCTCGTTGTCGTAGCTGTTCGCCGCCTCCTGCGCCCGCACCAGGTAATCCTCGGCGTTGTCGTAGGTCATCTCGCGCACCCGGCGGATCGCATCCTTGGTGGCCTTGAGGGCGACCGGGTTCTTCTTGAGGAGCACCTGCGCCACCTCGCGCACCCGGGCCTCCAGCCGGTCGCCCGGCAGCGCCTCGTTGACGAAGCCCCAGGCCGCCGCCGTGCGGCCGTCGATCGGCTCGCCGGTCATCGCATGGTACATGGCGTTGCGGAAGCCCGTGAGCTCCACGGCGATCTTGGTGGCGCCACCGCCCGGCAGGATGCCCCAGTTGATCTCCGAGAGGCCGAACTGCGCCTCCTCGGCCGCGAAGGCGAGGTCGCAGGCGAAGAGAGGGCCGTAGCCGCCGCCGAAGCACCAGCCGTTCACCATCGCAATCGTCGGCTTCTGGTACCAGCGCAGGCGCCGCCACCAGCCGTAGCTCTCGCGCTGGGCCTTGCGGGTGCCGGCGAGGCCCTGCGCCTCGGTCTCCCGGAAATACTCCTTGAGGTCCATGCCGGCCGTCCAGGCCGTGCCCTCGCCGGTGAGCACCAGCACGCCGACGTCGTCGCGGAATTCCAGGGCGTCCAGCACCTCCAGCATGCGCCGGTTGAGCTTCGGCGACATGCTGTTGCGCTTCTCGGGCCGGTTGAACCGGATCCAGGCGATGCGGTCGACCACCTCGAAGGCGACGGTGTCCTGCTCGCTGCGTTCCTCAGCCATCACGCGGGTGCTCCTTGTCGTCAGATCGGGTAGTGGCCGGGCTGGGTCTCGACCGTGATCCAGCGCAGCTCCGTGAAGGCGTCGATGCCGGCCCGGCCGCCGAAGCGGCCGTAGCCCGAGCCCTTGACGCCGCCGAAGGGCATCTGGGCCTCGTCGTGCACCGTCGGCCCGTTGACGTGGCAGATCCCGGACCGGATCCGCCGCGCGACCCGCAGGCCGCGGGCGGTGTCGCGGGTGAAGACCGCGGCCGAGAGGCCGTATTCCGTGTCGTTGGCGAGGGCGATCGCCTCCTCCTCGTCGCGGGCGCGCACCACCGCCACGACCGGGCCGAAGCTCTCCTCGCGGAACAGCCGCATGGCCGGCGTCACCCGGTCGACCACGTGGGCGGGCATCAGCACGCCCCGCGCCTCGCCGCCGCAGACGAGCTCCGCCCCGGCCTCCCGGGCCTCTTCCACCAGGGCGCACACGTGGGACACGGTGCGCGTGTCGACCACCGCGCCGAGCGGCGCCGTGCCCTCCCGCGGATCGCCCACCGCCAGGGTGGCGACCTTGGCGCGGAAGCGCTCCACGAAGGCCTCCGCCACCGCGTCGACGACCACGATCCGCTCGGTCGACATGCAGATCTGGCCCTGGTTCATGAAGGCCCCGAAGGCCGCGGCCTTCACGGCCTCGTCGAGATCGGCATCCTCCAGCACCAGGAACGGGGCTTTGCCGCCGAGTTCGAGCAGCACCGGCTTCAGCTGCTCGGCCGCGCGCAGGGCGATGCGCCGGCCCACCGCCGTCGAGCCCGTGAAGTTGATCCGCCGCACCGCCGGGTGGTCGATCAGGGCACCCACGACCTCGGCCGCGTCCTCCGGCCGGTTCGCCACGAAGCCGAGGAGCCCCTCCGGCAGGCCCGCCTCCCGGAAGGCCTCGACGATGAGCGCGTGGGTGCGCGGGCAGAGTTCGGAGCCCTTGAGGATCGCCGCGTTGCCGCAGGCGAGCGGCACCGCCACCGCGCGAACGCCGAGGATGACCGGGGCGTTCCAGGGCGCGATGCCGAGCACGACGCCGACCGGCTCGCGCAACGCCATGGCGAGGCAGCCCGGCTTGTCGGAGGGGATCACCTCGCCGCCGATCTGGGTGGTCATGGCGGCGGCCTCGCGCACCATGGAGGCGGCCAGCATGACGTTGAAGCGCGCCCAGCCCGCGGTGGCGCCGGTCTCCGCCCGCATCGCCGCCACGAAGGCATCCGCGCGGGCGTCGAGCGCGTCGGCGGCGCGGGCCAGATGGGCGCGCCGGGCATTCGGCCCGAGGGCGGCCCAGGCCGGGAAGGCGGAAGCCGCCGCGTCGGCGATCGCCGCTGCCCCGGCCGGATCGCAGGCCGGCACGCGGCTCGCCACCGCGCCGGTCAGGGGGTCGCGGCGCTCCAGCACAAGCCCGTTCGCCGTGTCGCGCTCCGTCTCGCGTGCGGTCATGTCCCCTCCCCAGGCCCGATCGTGGCGTCGCCTGACTGTTATGAGACATAACAGAATTTTCGTTCATGGCAAGCGGCGCGGGCCGCCGCGCGGCGGAGTCCGCCCGAACCACAGACGCCCTGTATCTGCCGGGTTCATCCGCTTCGTGGCGGCGCAAAGGACTGTCGATACCGCGCCGATGACAGTCGACACGTCCATTCGCGCAGTCGAGGGGCCTGATCGATCGTGCGAGGAAGCGGCTCGGATTTGTGCATTATGGTGCAGGAGGGCGGCCCCGGCCGGCGCCGCGGCGGCGCCGGGCTCGCGAGCCCGGGCGAAAGCCGCTAGGACGCGCCGTCGGGCCGCGAGGGCGGCGACGGAGGAGGGACGGTGAGTGGCGACCTCGGCGGAATCCGACTCGACCCCGGCCCTCGGCGAGATCGAGACTCTGGTCGGCTATCATCTCCGCCGCGCGAGCGCCGGGATGGGCGCCGATTTCGCCCGGGTGCTCGCCGGGACGGGGATGCGGCAGGTGCTCTACGGCATCCTGTCGATCGTGGCGGCCAATCCGGGCATCAACCAGGGGGCGGTGGGGCGGGCGCTCGGCATCAAGCGCGCCAACATGGTGGTGCTGGTGAACGAACTGCTGGAACTCGGCTGGATCGACCGCACCGTCTCATCGGAGGACCGCCGCGCCTTCGCGCTCGCCCTCTCGCCGGCCGGCCGGACGGTCTTCGCCGCGGCGACGGAGCGCCTGCGCGCGCACGAGGAGGCGATGCTGGCGGCGCTGAGCGCGGGCGAGCGCGCGCAGCTGATCGGGCTGCTGGGGCGGATCGCCGGGCGCGAGGGGGATTGAGACGGCCCCGCTCGATCAACGCGGATGCCGCATCAGTTTCCGCCGGCGCAGCGGACCCTGGCGAACGATATCAGGGAGTCCCGATCGAGCACGGGCTCCCCTTTCCCGGACGACTGAAGCGAAAGCGGAAGGAGATCCGGGATCCAGCGCAAGGACCTGCCGCGAAGCGGCTCCGCTTTCCAGACACGTTGCTGACAGGCAGTCGCTTCGCGGGGTCTCGCGCTGGTTTCCGGGTCGCATTCCGCTCGCGCTGCATGCGCCCGGAAAAGGGGGGATGAGACGATGGCCGGTCGATGGCTTCGCGATCGGACATCGGCCTCGCTCAAGCGGCCGGCGTGTCGAGCACCTCGCGCACCTTCGCGGCGAGCTGCTCGATGGTGAAGGGCTTGCCGATCAGCTGCACGCCGGGATCGAGGACGCCGTTATGGACCACGGCGTTGCGCGTGTAGCCGGTGGTGAACAGCACCTTGAGGTCCGGCCGCCGGCGCCGGGCCTCCTCGGCGAGCTTGCGCCCGTTGACCTCGGGCATGACCACGTCCGTGAACAGGAGCGCGATCTCCGGATGCGTCTCGAGCAGGCGCAGGGCCGAGGCCGCGCCGTCCGCCTCCAGCACCCGGTAGCCGAGCTCCCCCATGGCCGCGACGCTGAAGCCGCGCACGGTCGGCTCGTCCTCGACGACGAGCACCACCTCCTGCTCCTCGCCGAGGGGCAGGTCGACCGCGTGCGACGGGTCGTCGGCCGGGACCTCCGTGCCGGTGTAGCGGGGAAGGTAGACCTTCACGGTCGTTCCCTGGCCGGCCTCCGAGTAGATCTTCACGTGTCCGCCGGACTGGCGCACGAAGCCGTAGACCTGCGACAGGCCGAGCCCCGTGCCCTTGCCCACCTCCTTGGTGGTGAAGAAGGGATCGAAAGCCTTGGAGACCACGTCCGGCGGCATGCCCGATCCCGTGTCGGTCACGGCGATGAGCACGTACTGGCCGACCGCCACGCCCGGGTGTGACGCGGCGTAGCGCTCGTCCAGATGGGCGTTCTGCGTCTCGATGGTCAGGAGCCCGCCCTCCGGCATCGCGTCGCGGGCGTTGACGGCGAGGTTCAGGACCACGTTCTCGAGCTGGTTCGGGTCGGCGTAGCTGCGCCAGATCCCGCCGGCGAGCACCGTCTCGAGGCGGATGTCGCTGCCGAGCGAGCGCCGCAGCAGGTCGGACATCCCGGCGACGAGCCGGTTGGGATCGATGGGCTCGGGGCGCAGGGGCTGCTGGCGCGAGAAGGCGAGCAGGCGCTGCGTCAGGGTGGAGGCCCGGCGCGCGCCCTCCATGGCCGATTGCACGTAGCGGTGGGCGCGGGCGTCGCCCTGCCCGATCCGCCGCGCCAGCAGGTCGAGGGAGCCGATCACCACGGCCAGCATGTTGTTGAAGTCGTGGGCGATGCCGCCGGTGAGCTGGCCCACCGCCTCCATCTTCTGCGCCTGGCGCAGGGCCTCCTCGGCCTTGCCGCGCTCGGCCACCTCCTCGGCGACGCGCTGCTCCAGGCGCTCGTTCAGCGCCTGGAGTTCCTGCTCGGCCCGCCGCAGCTCCGTGACGTCGATGATCACGCCCGCGAGCCGCCGCTTGCCCTCCTGCGTGTCGGAGACCCGGCCCATGGCGAGGACGATGCGCTCCGAGGCCCCGCCGGTGACGCGGTACTCGGCCCGGTAGCTGCCGTTCTCGGCGATCGCGCGGGCGATCGCCGCGCGGACCGCCGCGCCGTCCTCCGGATGGACGCCGGCCAGGAATCGCGCGAGGGGAAGGCCGGCGGCCTCGGCCTCGCTGCGGTCGACCCCGTAGATCTCCGCGATCGGCCCGAGCACCGCCACCGCGTCGGCATCCACCTCCCACTCGAAGACGCCGACCCCGCCCGTCGAGAGCGCGATCGAGAGCCGGTCCTGGCTGATGCGGAAGCGCTGCTCGCTCGCCCAGATCGCCCGGTTCGCCTCGCGCCGCATCTCGGCCATCTGGATGTTGGCGTTGACGCGGGCGAGCAGTTCGCGGGCCGCGAAGGGCTTGACGAGGTAATCGTCGGCGCCCGCGTCGAGGCCCTCCACCTTGGCCTCCTCGCCGGCCCGGGCGGAGAGCATGATCACCGGCACGCCGGCGGTGGCCTTCTCCCGCCGGATCCCGCGCAGAAGCCCGAAACCGTCGAGCCGCGGCATCATCACGTCGGTCAGGAGCAGGTCCGGCGCCGCCGCCCGCGCGGCCGCGAGCGCCGCCTCGCCGTCCCCGACCGCGGTCACCCGGTAGCCCTGCGCCTCCAGCAGCCGGGCGACGTAGGCGCGCATGTCGGCGTTGTCGTCGGCAAGGAGCACGCGCTTGCCCTGCCCGACCGGCGCCGCGCCATCGAGGGCGATCGCCCCGAGGCCAGCGGTCGAGACCTCGCCGGCGGCTTCGAGCGCGGGCGCCTCCTCGGGCAGCCAGCGCAGGGCCTCCTCCAGGAACTCGTGCGCCCGCGCCACCGGGGCGACGGGTCCCGCCGTGTCGCGCACCTGCGCGGCCGGCAGATGCGCGCGGCCGAGGGGCAGCGTGATCGTGAAGGTGGTGCCCCGCCCGACCGCGCTCGCGGCGGCGATCTCGCCGCCGTGCAGCTTGACGAGTTCGTGCACCAGGGCGAGCCCGATGCCGCTGCCCTCGAAGCTGCGCCCCTGCGCGCCCTCGACGCGATGGAAGCGCTCGAACAGCCGCGGGATCTCGGCGGCCGGGATGCCGATGCCGGTATCCGTCACCGCCACGCGGGCGCTGCGGCCGTCCTCCGCGGGCTCGACCGCGACGATGATGCCGCCCTCGAAGGTGAACTTGAAGGCATTCGACAGGAGGTTGAGGACGACCTTCTCCCACATCTCCCGGTCGATGAAGGCCGGCAGCGGCAGCGTCTCGCAGCGCACCTCCAGGCTGAGGCCCGCCCGCTCCACCGCGGAGCGGAAGCTCGACGCGATCTCGCCCGTCAGGGCGCAGAGGTCGACGGGCTCGTAGGCCGCGCGGACCCGTCCGGCCTCGATCCGCGCGAAATCGAGCAGGCTGTTGACGAGGCGCAGGAGCCGCGTGCCGTTGCGGTGGGCGAGCGCCACCTGTGCGCGCATCGCCTCCGGCCCGAGATCGGCGCCGAGCACCTCTTCCAGCGGCCCGAGCATGAGGGTCAGCGGCGTGCGGAACTCGTGGCTGACATTCGAGAAGAACGCGGTCTTGGCCCGGTCGAGTTCGGCCAGGGCCTCGGCGCGGCGGCGCTCCTCCTCGTAGGCGTCGGCGCTCGCGATGGCGGCCGAGATCTGGCCCGCGGCGAGGCCGAGGAAGGACCGGTAATCCTCGTCGAAAAGCCGGTAGGGGTTGAGCCCCACGATGAGGACGCCGCCGCGGCCGGTGTCGCTGCTCGCCGGCACCGGCAGCAGGGCGGCGCGGCCGGAGGGGCGCTCCCAGACCCCCGCCGAGAGACCGAGGGCGGCCGCGTCGAGACCCTCGACCACGCGCAGGCCGTGCCCGCGCGCGACCTCGCCGACCGGCCAGGGCCCCGGCTCGTCCAGCCCGAGCGCGTCCGGCGCGGCGGGCGAGCCCGGCGCGACGCCGATGGCCGCGGCGCGCTCGGCGCAATCGCGGCCCGGCTCCACGACGTAGAGCAACGCGAAGGTGACGTCGTGCGGATCGCGCGCGAGCGCCCGCGCGCTGCGCTCGCAGGCCTCCCGCCAGGAGCGCGCGTTCATCGTCTCGGTGGCGAGTTCGCGCAGGAGGGCGAGTTGCCGGTCGCCCACGACCCGGTGAGTGTCCTCGCTGTTGGCGCAGATGATGCCGCCCGGCTGACCGTCGTCGCCGGGGATCGGCGAGTAGGAGAAGGTGTAGTAGGTCTCCTCCGGGTAGCCGTTGCGCTCCATGATCAGGAGCTGCTCCTCGACGAAGGTGCCCTCGACGCCGCCCATGGCGGTGGCGAGGAGCGGGCCGATGTCGTGCCAGATCTCGCGCCAGACCTCGGCGGTGGGCCGGCCGAGCGCCCGGGGATGCTTGCCCCCGATGATCGACTTGTAGGCGTCGTTGTACAGGAAGGTGAGGTCGCGTCCCCAGCCGATCCAGATCGGCTGGCGGGAGGTCAGCATGATGCGGACCGCGGTCTTGAGGCTCTGCGGCCAGGCCGGGGCTGGGCCGAGGGGCGTCGCGGCCCAGTCGTACCCCCGGATCAGCGCGCCGAGCTCCCCTCCCCCGGCGAGGAAGGTCAGGGCGGGCTCGTCGATGCAGTCGTGTCGATCGTCCACTGCGCGCTTCTGGGGTCGATGGGTGGCCGGACAGGCGTTTACGGTCAATCGCGCCAGCGCGCCAGCGCGGCCGTGGTTCCACGCCGCCGCCCGCCCGGGCTCAGCCGGCGCCCGTCACGGACGTGCCGAGCGCCGCCGCGATCTGCGCCACGATGGCCTGCGGGGTGGCCCCGACCGAGACCACGATCGGGTTCTCGTCCGGCGCCGGCTCCTCCAGGGTGCGGAACTGGCTGTCGAGCAGGCTGGGCGGCATGAAGTGCCCGTGCCGGGCGGCCATGCGCCGGCCGATCAGATCGCGGTCGCCCTGGAGGTAGACGAGGCGCACGTCGGGCCGGTCGCCGACCAGGATCGCCCGGTAGGCCCGCTTCAGCGCCGAGCAGGTGACCACGCCGTGCCGGCCGCCGGCCCGGATGTCGTCGATCCAGGCCGCGATGGCCTCGAGCCAGGGCCGGCGGTCGTCGTCGGTCAGGGGCGTTCCGCCCTCCATCTTCGCGACGTTGGCGGGCGGGTGGAAGTCGTCCCCGTCCTCGAACGCCCAGCCGAGGCGCCCGGCGAGCAGGCTCGCCACCGTGGTCTTGCCCGACCCCGCCACGCCCATCACCACGACGACGGCGGTCTCTCGCGCCCGTTCGTCGTCCCCGGTCCTCATCGGCATGTCCGCGTCCCTCCCCCGAAGCGGCGTAGTGTCGGACAGCCGCGGCGGGAAGGCCACTGGGAGGCGGCCGCGCTTTCGCCTGCATAGCCTCGGACCGCGCGACCGACGCCGATCAGGCTGAAGATTGGGAGATGTCATCCAGCCAGGCGATGGTGAGCCACGGCACCAGGCCAGGCCGATGGCAACAAACCCAACTCCTCATGCTGAGGTGCTGCGTAGCAGCCTCGAAGCACCCCGGAAGGCCCATCCAAAAGAAAAGGTGCCTTGGACGAAATGCTCTGGGGTGCTTCGAGGCTGCTTCGCAGCACCTCAGCATGAGGAGTGTTCTATCTTCCAGAAGCGTTCTGCTGATCAGCCGATTACAGAGATGTGTGCACACGCTAGCCCGCACGGGAGAGGGGATCCCGCGCGAGCTGGAGTGGTGTATTTTGTCGTGAAAGGAGCGCTTTTCGGCAACCAAAGCGCCCTCAACGGGACCTCCGATTGTCCCCCGACAGCCATGCCGTGTGCGGGGAGATGGGAAACCCGCGCTCCCCACGTCCGAGCGCCCGGCGTCATCCACAGGAGAGACCAAGGGCCGCGCGACGCATCCGGGCCCATCCGCGTTGATGCTGCGGCCGAGCCGCGGGATCCACGCGGAGGGCGGAGAGCGAGACGAAGGATCGTTGATGCACGGCGATTATGCGTTCGGACCCGAGCAGCGTGCGGCGGTTCTGGAGCGGCAGCGGACCCTGAAGATGGCGCGGTCGGCCCACGCCTACGTGCGGGGCAACACCCTGAAATTCTACGAGTGGCTCGACGGCCTCGCCCGCGGGACGCTCCCCGAGGGACCGCCGGTCTGGATCTGCGGCGATTGCCACCTCGGCAATCTGGGCCCGCTGGCGGATGCGGACGGCTCCGTCGACATCCAGATCCGCGACCTCGACCAGACCGTGATCGGCAATCCGACCCACGACCTCGTGCGGCTCGGCCTGTCGCTCGCCAGCGCGGCGCGGGGCTCGAACCTGCCGGGCGTCGTCACGGCCCGGATGCTGGAGGAGATGGTGCGGGGCTACGCGCTGGGCCTCGTCGCGCCGGATTCCGACGCGGCTCCCCCCGAGCCGGATGTGGTCCGCACGGTCCGCCGCCGCGCCATCGGCCGGCGCTGGAAGCACCTCGCCCGCGAGCGCCTGAAGGATGTCGAGCCCACGATCCCGCTCGGCCGCAAGTTCTGGGCCCTCGACGCCCGGGAGCGCGCCGCCCTCGGCGCCCTGTTCGAGGAGCCCGCGGTGCGCCGCCTCGTCCTCGCCCTCAACGACCGCGAGGAGGATGCCGCCATCCGCCTGACCGACGCGGCCTACTGGATGAAGGGCTGCAGCTCCCTCGGCTTCCTGCGCTACGCGGCGCTCGTGCGCATCGACGAGCGCGACGGACGGCGCGGCTTCGCCCTCGTCGACCTCAAGGAGGCGGTCGCGGCGGCCGCCCCGCCGGCCCCCGGCGCGGTGATGCCCGAGGACCCGGCCGAGCGGGTGGTGGCGGGCGCCCGCGCCCTGTCGCCCAATCTCGGGGAACGCATGCGGCCGGTGCGGCTCCTGGACAAGCCCGTGGTGATGCGCGAACTCGCGCCCCAGGACCTCAAGCTCGACGTCGACCAGTTCAGCCGCGAGGAGGCCATCCAGGCGGCCCATTACCTCGCCCACGTGGTCGGCCGGGCGCATGGCCGCCAGATGGACGCGCCCGGCCGGGCCGCGTGGCGCCGCGCGGTGAGCGCGGGGCTGGGCGAGGGCGAGGCCCCGTCCTGGCTCTGGACCAGCGTGGTCGCCCTCGCCGGCCGCCACGAGGTCGGCTACCTCGACCATTGCCGCCGCTACGCGCTGGCCGAGGCCGCCTGAGGGCGATCCTCATACCACCGGTCATTTTTAATGGCCGGTGGGGCCGTTGGTATCAGACGATCCGGCCGCGCGCCGCCACGGGCAGCGTCCCGGCGATCTCGCCGCCGCGCACGGTGACGAGGTCGTCCACCATGTTGACGACGACGCAGACGTGGTTGGGGATCACCTCCACGGTCTCGCCGACCTCCGGCCGGGCCGTGCAGGCCGAGAGGTCGAGGAAGCCGTGCTCCTCCGCGAAGCCCGCGATGCGCGCCTGCGGGTAGTCGAGGATCAGCCCGTGGCCGTCGAGGCCCCCGATATCCGAGGTGAGCGTCTTCGAGCCCGCGTCGAGGATGCCCCGCTCCGGGCCCGCCCGGCTGACCACGGTGGCGAGCACGCTGAGCGCGCAATCCTCCAGGGTGGCGACGCCGGCCGCCATCATCATGCGGTCGTTGAAGATGCAGGTGCCGGCCCGGTGCTCGGTCACGCCGCGGATCGCGCCGATCTCCGGCAGCGCCGGGGTGCCGCCCGACGAGACGATCGGCGCGTCGAGCCCGTGCGCGCGCAGGCCCGCGAGCGTCTCGTCGAGGAAACGCTGCGTCGCCTCCGGCGCGCCGGCCGGCGGGTAGAGCAGCAGGCCCCGGAAGGCGAGGCCCGGCCGCCCGGCGATGTCGCGGGCGAGGGCCACGGCCTCGGCCGGCGTCTCGACGCCCGCGCGCTTGCGGCCGGTGTCGCACTCCACCACCACGCCGAGGTCGCGCCCGCCGATCCGGGCGGCCTCGGGCAGGCCCGCCACGGTGACGGCACTGTCGGCCGCGACCGTGATCCGGGTCGGGCGCTCCGCCAGCAGGCGCCCGAGCCGGCCGAGCTTCTGCTCGCCGAGCAGGTTGTAGGTGAGCAGGATGTCGTCGAGGCCCGCCTCCGCCATGACCTCGACCTCGCCGAGCTTCTGGCAGGCGATGCCGGCGGCCCCGGCCTCGACCTGCTGCCGGGCGAGGACCGGGCTCTTGTGCGTCTTGATGTGCGGGCGGTTGCGCAGCCCGGCCCCGTCGCAGAGGGACTGCAGGCGGGCGATGTTGGCGGCCACCCGGTCGAGGTCGACGACCACGGCGGGGGTGCCGAAGCGGCGCGCGATCGCGTCGCGCAGGGTGGGGGACAGCATCGGGCGGCCTCCTGGGATGATAATCCGGACTCTCGGGGACGGACCGGGTGAGCGGGTCGAGATGAGGCGCGGGATCCCCTCTCCCGAGTGGGAGAGGGGTAGGGGTGAGGGACGGACGCTTCAGTCAGACGACGGAACCGTGCCGCGGGCAGCTCAGCGGTTCAGAACGATCCTGAGCCCGAGCCACCCTCACGCGGTTTCTCTGATCCCGTGCGGGATCTTCGATCCCCAGGCCCCTCTCCCACTCGGGAGAGGGGGAACGCGCTTCACGTTCGAAGGCTTCGTGTGCGAAACGCAGCACGAAGCAGCGGGGCAGGCGAGTGGGAAATCCTGTCTCGCCGTCACACGGAGACGTGCAGGATCGCCTCGACCTCCACCGTCATGGCGTTGGGCAGCGAGCCCATGCCGACGGCGGAGCGGGCGTGGCGGCCGGCCTCGCCGAGCACGTTCACCAGCAGGTCCGAGCAGCCGTTGATCACCTTCGGGTGGTCGGCGAAGTCGGGCTCGGCGTTGACCATGCCGAGGAGCTTCACCACCGCCCTGATCCGCGACAGGTCGCCGAGCGCCGCCTTGGCGACCGCGAGGAGCTGCAGGCCGGCAAGCTGCGCGTCGGCGTAGCCCTCCTCGATCGTGGCGTCGCGGCCGAGCCGGCCGGGGCGGTAGGTGCCGTCCGGGCGCTTCGGCCCCTGGCCCGACAGGTACAGGAACTCGCCGACGAGGCGGTAGGGCACGTAGTTCGCCACCGGGACCGGCACCGTGGGAAGGGCGAGGCCGAGTTCGGCGAGCTTCTGTTCGGGGGTCATGCAGGCTCCTGGGGTCAGTTCGCGTGGAAGAGGGCGCCGCCGATGATCGTCGCGGCGGCGGAGAGGCGCTGCTCGCCGACGAGCTGCGCCCGGGTCGAGTCGACGTAGTCGAAGCGGCCGGATTCCAGGGTCAGGACGGAGGCGTCGCCGGCCGCGCCCTCCCGGAAGCTGCCGAGATCCGGGCGGGAGAGGGCGCGGGCCGGCCCGTCCGTCGCGGCGCGGATCACCTCGACGAGGGGCATGCCGAGGCAGAGGAACTTCGACATCGTGGTGAGGAGGTCGAAGGCCGGCCCCTCGATGCACAGGGCGTGCACGTCCGACGAGATGCAGTCCGGCAGGAAGCCGTTCTCCAGCATCGTGCGGCCGACCGAGAAGGCGAAGGAGCCCATGCCGTGGCCGATGTCGAACACGACGCCGCGCGCGCGGGCCTCCAGCACCTCGGGGCGCACGCGCCCGTCCGCGGTCACCGGCGTGTTGGGGAAGGGCCGGAAGGCGTGGGTGAGGATGTCCCCGGGCCGCAGCCGCGCCAGCACCTCGGCGAGCGTCGGCGGCGGCTCGTCGATATGGACCATCAGCATCATGCCGGCCTCGTCCGCCACCTGCCGGGCGATGTCGAGGGGCACGATGCCCGAGGTGCCCCCGGCATTGCGGCCGACCCGGACCTTGAGGCCGCCGAGCACGTCGCGGTTCGCCCGCGCCACCTCCAGCGCGTCCGGCGCCGAGAGCAGCTTCTGGTCGGCGCTCTCGCCCACGTTCACCCGCCGCGAGAAGGCGTAGATCCCCGCGAAGGACACGCTCATCAGCGGGATGATGCGCACCGGCGACGGCTCGACCACGTGGCGGCGGAAGCCCGCGAAATTGCCCGGACCCGCGCTGCCCGTGTCCACGAAGGTCGTCACCGCGCTCGACCGGGCCAGCGCCGGGGCGTCGACCCCCAGCGAGGTGCCGCCCCAGTAGACGTGGGTGTGGAGGTCGATGAGACCCGGGGTGACGAGGCGGCCGGCGCAATCCTGCACCGCCCGCGCCGAGCGGGCGAGCCCGTCGCCGAGGGCCGCCACCTTGCCGCCCGCGAAGGCGACGTCGGTGACGCGGTCGATGGACTGGGACGGGTCGATGACGCGGCCGCCCGCGAGCACGAGATCGAAGGTCATGAAATCCGCTGGATCACGAGGCTGAGGAAAAAAATTTACACGCGCCGCGCCACCGACGCAACCTGCAATCCGCGGGTCATCGACGACGTAGGAGGAGGACCTTGACGGCCGCGAAAATCGTGAAATAATTTTACAAGGAGCGCAGTGCAGGAGACGTCCATGGCCCCTTCCGACCGCCCGCGTGCCGGCCTGACCCGCCGCGCCCTCTCGACCGGCCTCGCCCTCGCCCCGCTGCTGCCGGCCCGGTCGCTGGCGCAGGGCGCCGCGATGGCGAGCGCCAACCTGGCGATGGTGGGCGAGCCGCAATCCCTGGACCCGATGACGTCGACCGCCGACCTCGTCGCGACCATCATGCAGCACGTCTTCGAACCGCTCTACACGTTCGACGCGAACTGGACCGTCCAGCCGATGCTGGCCGCGTCCCTGCCGACGATCAGCCCCGACGGAAAGACCTACACGATCGCGATCCGCGAGAATGTCCCCCTGCACAACGGCCGCCTTCTCGACGCGGAGGACGTGGTCGCCTCCCTGCGCCGCTGGATGGAGATGACGCCCCGCGGCCGGGGAATCGCGGCAGGGCTGACGAGCCTCACCGCCAAGGGCCCCCACAGCGTCGAGATCGTGCTCTCGGCGGTGAACCCGGCGCTGCTCGCCCACCTCGCCCTGCCCTCCGGCTTCGCCGGCATCATGGCGAAGGACGCGATCGCCAACCCGCTCGTCGCCTTCGTCGGCACTGGGCCGTACCGGTTCAAGGAGCGCCGGCCCGACCAGTTCGTGGTGCTCACGAAGCACGAGTCCTACGCGTCCCGGACCGAGGCCCCGAGCGGCTATGCGGGCCGGCGCACCGCCGGCATTCCGGAACTGCGCTTCATCCCGGTGCCGAACGCCAACACCCGGGTCGAGGGCGTCCTCGCGGGCCAGTACCACTTCGCCGACCAGCTCCCGGTGGAGAGCAACCCGCGCATCGCCAAGGCCTCCGGCGCCAAGCCGGTGCTGACGATGCCGTTCGGCTTCCCCTACCTCGTGCTGAACACCAAGCAGGGTCCCTGCGCCAACCTGAAGGTGCGCCAAGCCCTCCAGATGGCCCTGAGCGACACCGAATTGCTGACGGCGGGCTTCGGCGACGAGACGTTCTTCGAGGCGACCGGCAGCCACTTCCCGAAGGGCTCGCCGTTCCACTCCGAGGCCGGCATCCAGGCCTACGACAAGGGCGACGCCAAGGGCGCCAAGGCCCTGCTGGCGGAGGCCGGCTACGACGGCACGCCGATCCGCATCCTCAACTCCAAGCAGTACGACTTCCACAACCGCATCGCCCAGGTGATGGCCGAGGAGCTGCGCGAGGCGGGCTTCAAGGTGACCCTCGACGTGGTCGACTGGGCGACGCTGGTCTCCCGCCGCGGCGACCCGGCGCTGTGGGACGTCTACGTCACGCACTCGGCCTTCATCCCCGAGCCGATGGTGACGCCGCCGCAGCTCGGGGACGGCGCGCCCGGCTGGTGGGACACGCCCGCCAAGAAGGCCGCGCTCGCCGCCCTCAACGCCGAGATCGATCCCGTCAAGCGCGGCGCGCTCTGGGGCCCGGTGCAGGAGGTGATCTACCGGGAAGTGCCGTACATCCGGGTCGGCAACTTCGCGGCGCTCTACGGCCTCTCGGCGCGCCTCAAGGGCTTCGCGCCGATGCCGTGGCCGGCCTTCTGGAACGTCGAGCCGGCCTGAACTGAAGCATGTCCCGCTTCCCCCCTTTCCCGGACGACGGAAACGAAGTGGAAGGAGATCCGGGATCCAGCACAAGAAGCCGCGAAGCGTCCGCTCTTCAGCCACGTCGCTGGCATTCGGAGCCGCTTCGCGGCGAGTTCCTACGCTGGATCCCGGATCTCCTTCCGCTGACGCTGCAGTCGTCCGGGATAGGGGAGGAGCGGAAATCAGAATGTCTTAGCGGTGAAACTTGACCTTTTCCGACTGACGTGTGCCGCATTGCAACGTGGTCGGGCAGTACTCTGGCGGAACCCTTGAGGGCAGCGATCCCGATGTGGACCTATCTCGGCCGCCGGCTCGGCGGCCTCCTGGTGGTGCTGTTCCTGGTCGCCGCCATGGTGTTCTTCCTCACGCGCCTGGCGCCCGGCGACCCGGCCGCCATCATGCTGGGCGACCAGGCGACGCCCGAGGACGTCGCGCGGCTGCGGGCGACCTTCGGGCTCGACCGGCCGCTCCTCGTCCAGTTCGTCCTCTGGCTGAAGGAGATCGCCACCGGCAATTTCGGGCGTTCGATCTTCCTGCAGCAGCCGGTCACCACGGTGCTGTGGGACCGGGCCGAGCCGACCTTCTTCCTCGCCCTGTTCTCGGTCGCCATCGCGGCCCTGGTCGGGGTGCCGGCCGGCATCGTCTCGGCGGTCTGGCGGGGCCGCGCGGTCGACCAGGCGGTGAGCGGGCTGGCGCTGCTGGCCGCCAACATCCCGAGCTTCTGGCTCGGGCTGATCCTGATCCAGGTCTTCGCGGTGCGCCTCGGCTGGTTCCCGGTGGCGGGCTACGGGGAGCCCGGCGCGAGCCTCGCCCAGCGCCTCGACCACCTCGTCCTGCCCTCGCTGGTCCTCGGCATCGTCAACTCGGCGCTGATCACCCGCTTCACCCGCGCCTCCATGCTCGACGTGCTGTCGAACGACTACGTCCGCACCGCCCGGTCCAAGGGCCTGCCGGAGAGCCGGGTGGTGCTCCGCCACGCCTTCGGCACCGCCCTGGTGCCGATCGTGACCGTGCTCGGCCTCACCGTCGCGCTGCTCATCGGCGGCGCCATCGTCACCGAGACGGTGTTCGGCCTGCCCGGCATCGGCAACCTCGTGGTCTCGGCGGTGCTGCGGCGCGACTATCCGGTCATTCAGGGCGCGCTCGTGCTGGTGGCGGGCCTCTACGTCCTCATCAACCTCGCGGTCGACGTCATCTACCGGCTCGTCGATCCCCGCGTGACCTCCTGACGGGGCTAAGACCATGAATGCCCCCGCCTTCCTGTTCCTGCGCCGCCTGTTCCGCCGCAGGCTCGTCCTCCTCGCCGCCCTGGTGCTGCTCGCGATCGTCGCGGTGGCGCTCGCGGCCCCTCTCGTCTCCCCCTACGATCCCGGTGCGATGCGGGTGGTGCGCCGCCTGCGCCCGCCCTCGCCCGACCACTGGCTCGGCACCGACGAACTCGGCCGGGACGTCCTCTCGCGGATCATCTACGGCGCCCGCGCGTCGCTGGGCATCGGCTTCTCGGTGGTGCTCGCCGCGGTGGGGGTGGGCACGCTGTTCGGGATCCTGGCGGGCTATTACCGCCGCCTCGACGGACCGATCATGCGGGTGGTCGACGCCCTGATGGCCCTGCCGGACATCCTGCTGGCGATCTTCCTCGTCGCGGTGCTCGGCGCCTCGGCCGGCAACGTCGTTCTGGCGCTCGCCATCGTGTACACGCCCCGCGTCGTGCGGGTGGTGCGGGCCTCCACGCTGGTGGTGCGCGAACTGCCCTTCGTGGAGGCGGCGCGGGCCCTGGGCGTGAGCACGCCGCGCATCCTCACGGTCCACGTCCTCCTCAACGTCGCCTCGCCGATCCTCATCCAGGCGACCTTCATCTTCGCCTACGCGGTGCTGGCCGAGGCCGGGCTGTCGTTCCTGGGCGCGGGCGTCCCGCCGGAGATCCCGACCTGGGGCACGATGATCGCGTCCGGCCAGCAATACGCCGACCGGGCCTTCTGGACCGTGCTCTATCCGGGCCTCGCGATCGTGCTCTCGGCCCTCTCGCTCCAGATCCTCGGCGACGGCCTGCGCGACATGCTCGACCCGAAGCTGCGGAAGGCCCTGTGAGAATGGCGGACCCTCTCCTCTCCATCCAGGACCTGGAGGTCCGCTTCGCCACCGAGGCGGGCGAGGTCGCGCCCGTCTCCGGCGTCGACGTGGCGGTCGCGCCGGGCGAGACGGTGGCGCTGGTCGGCGAGTCGGGCTCCGGCAAGTCGGTGTCGAGCCTCGCCGTCATGGGCCTGCTGCCGCGCCCCGCCGGCCGGATCGCGCGGGGCCGCATCCTCTACCGGACCCGGGCCGGGGAGGAGATCGACCTCGCCCGGGCGGCGCCGGAGCGGGTGCGGCGCCTGCGCGGCGCCGAGATCGCCATGATCTTCCAGGAGCCGATGACGAGCCTCAATCCGGTGCTCACCGCCGGCGAGCAGATCGCCGAATCGGTCCGGCTCCACCTGCGCCTCGACCGGCGCGCCGCCCTGCGCCGGGCGCAGGAGATGCTGGAACTGGTCGAGATCCCGGCCGCCGCCAAGCGCCTGCACGACTATCCCCACCAGATGTCGGGCGGCATGCGCCAGCGGGTGATGATCGCGCTCGCCATGGCCTGCCACCCGCGCCTGCTCATCGCCGACGAGCCGACCACCGCCCTCGACGTGACGATCCAGGCCCAGATCCTGGCGCTGATCGACCGCCTGCGCCGCGAGACCGGCATGGGCGTGCTGTTCATCACCCACAATCTCGGCGTGGTCGCCGAGATCGCCGACCGGGTGGCGGTGATGTATGCCGGCCGCATCGTCGAGACCGGGCCGGTCGGCGGGCTGTTCCGCCACCCGCGCCACCCCTACACGGCGGGCCTCCTCGACTCCCTGCCGGCGCGGGCCGCGCGGGGAGCAGACGGCCGCCGCCACGTCCGCTCGATCCCGGGCTCCCTCGGCGGCGCGGCGGCGATCCGCGACGCCTGCGCGTTCTCGCCCCGCTGCGAGCGGGTGCGGGAGCCCTGCCGCACCACCGCGCCGCCCCTGGAGGCGATCGCGGACGACCGCGCCGCCCGCTGCCTGTACTGGAGGGAGATGTGAGCGACCCGATCGATCCGATCGGCCCGATCCTGGAGGTCGAGGGCCTGACCAAGCGCTTCGGGCGCCCGCCCGCGATGGTGCGCGCGGTGGAGGATGTGAGCTTCGCGGTGGCAACCGGCGAGGTGGTCGGGCTCGTGGGCGAATCGGGCTCCGGCAAGTCGACCATCGGGCGCCTCGCCCTGCGCCTCGTCGACCCCACCGCCGGCGCGATCCGCTTCGCGGGCGAGGACGTCTCGACGCTCCCCGAGCGGCGGCTTCGGCCCCTGCGCCGCCGGGCGCAGATGATCTTCCAGGACCCCTATGCCAGCCTCAACCCGCGGCTGCGGGTCTCCGGCATCCTGGGCGAGGCGCTCGACGCGCACGGGCTGGCGCGCGGCAACCGCCGCGCCCGCATGGCCGAACTCCTCGACCTCGTCGGCCTGCCGGGCGCGCATCTCGACCGCTTCCCGCACGAATTCTCGGGGGGCCAGCGCCAGCGCATCGGCATCGCCCGGGCGCTGGCGGTCGAGCCGAAGCTGATCGTCGCGGACGAGCCGGTCTCGGCGCTGGACGTGTCGGTCCAGGCGCAGGTGCTCAACCTGCTGCAGGATCTCCGGGCGCGGCTCGGGCTCGCCATGCTGTTCATCTCGCACGACCTCGACGTGGTCGAACTCCTCTGCGACCGGGTGGTGGTGCTCTATCTCGGCCGCGTCATGGAGATCGGCCCGACCGCCGAGGTGGTCGCCCGCCCCCGCCATCCCTACACGCGGGCGCTGCTGGCGGCCTCCCCGAAGGCCGATCCCGACGCGCCGCGCATCGCCCGGCTCCTCAAGGGCGACATCCCGAGCCCGCTCGCGCCGCCGTCGGGCTGCGTCTTCCGCACCCGCTGCCCGCTGGCGGTCGCCGCCTGCGCGGGCGACGTCCCGCCCATGCGGGAGGCCGGGGCGGGTCACCGCTTCGCCTGCCTGCGCGACGCGTCCGAGATGCGGGAGGCGGCCTGATGCCGGACGGCGCCGGGAGGAGCGAGCGCGGCCCGGATTCCGCGCCGTCCTCCGACCTCCTGCGCAATCTGCGCGAGAGCCTCGACGACCTGCCCGAGACCCAGCGCCGGATCGCCCGGATGATCGTCGCGGACCCCGAATGGGCGGTCCAGACCGGGGTCGAGCTCCTGGCCGAGCGGGCGGGGGTGAGCGCGCCGACCATCGTGCGCTTCGCCCGCGCGGTCGGCTGCGAGGGCGTGCGCGACATGAAGCTGAAGCTCGCGGGCTCGCTGGCGCTCGGCACCCCCTACGTCCACCGCAGCGTCCGGCCCACCGACGCGCCCGGCGAGGTCGTGCGCAACGTGGTCGGCAGCGTGACCTCGATGCTGGCCGAGTGGCAGTCGAGCATCGACCCGGCCCGGATCGAGGAGGCGGTGGCGGCGATCCGCGCGGCCGGGCGCGTCGACGCCGCCGGCACCGGCGCGACCTCGCACTTCCTGGCCCACGACCTCCACGCCCGCCTGTTTCGGCTCGGCATCCCGTCGAACTCCTTCTCGGACGCCCATCTCCAGCTCTCCGCGGCCTCCTGCCTGACCAAGGGCGACGTGCTGGTGGCGATCTCCTACGTGGGCCGCATGCCGGGCCTCCTGCGCACCGTCCAGGTGGCGCGCCGGGCCGGCGCCACGGTGGTCGCCATCACCCGCACGGGCACGCCGCTTCACCGCGCCGCCGACATCCTGCTCTCGGTCGACGTGCCGGGCGACGCGACCATGCGGGTCGGCACCGACGCCACCATCGCGCAGCTCATCGTCATCGAGATCCTGAGCGTCCGGCTCGGCCTCGCACTCGGCGGCGGCGCGGCGCGGCGGCTCGCCGCCATCCACGACCTCCTCCAGCGCGAGCAGCTCGACAGCGACGACGCGCCGGCGCTCGCGGGCGAGTAGCCGGCGGGCGCGCCCGTCCCTCGCCGCCCTCGCGACGGCGGGCCGTCCCGCGCGACCCGGCCCAGGCCCGCCTGCGCCCTCCGTCCGGCGCGCTGCCGCGTGCACACGACTCCGAAACATCCAACTCCGTCAGTCCGATCGATGAAGCCACCGGTAACCGTGGCGAAGTCGCGGGTGTTTCAGGCTTTGGCGCTCTGGCTGACGAGGGCTGCGAGCGGGGGGATCGCACCGACTGGAACTGGACCGAGGTTCGAACACCCCGACACACTGTCAGGATGCCGAAACGGCGACGGTTCAGCGCAGATCGTCCCACCATTCGGCGAGGCCTTGAGGGGAGGCGGCGCTTGGCCAGCCTTCGGCCCATATGAGGCGGCGGTAGTCGCTCGGCGAAAGGCCGTAGGCCGCCTTGAAGGCGTGGCTGCAATTGGACAGGCTTGAGAAGCCGCAGGCACGGGAGAGATCGGAGATCCGACCGCCCTCGTCGGGCCGCGCCAGCACGGCACGCAGGCGGGCGAGCCGGCGGGAGCGGATCTCGCGGGTGACGCCACCGGTCGGCTCGAAGGCCCGGTAGAGCACTGAGCGCGACACGCCGATGGCCCGAGCGACATCGTCCGGCGTCGCTCCCAAATTCGCGTCGATGTAGACCCGTGCCCGGCGGCGGCAGATCGCTGCGGTGGCCGTCCGCACCAGTCCCGCCGCGGGCGGGGCGTAGTCTGCAAGGGCGAGAGCGAGAAGTTCTGCGGTCACACGCTCGAACCGCTGGCGGTCACCCGCGCCGTGGCGAGGCATCTCGTCGAGCGCAGCGTGCAGGAACCCAGTGAGCAGACGGGCGCGGTCCTGCGGCAGGACCCCACCGTGCAGGCGCCCGGGCTCGGGCACGGCCGCTTCGATCACGTCGCGCGGGATCGAGAGCGTGATGACGCGGGCTTGGCTGGCCCTCGTCTCCATAGGCTGGCTCATGTCGATGAGCGCACACTCGCCTGGCCCAACGATCCGAATGCCCTCCGGCGTCCCGACCGAGAGGGCTCCGTCAAGGACGATTTGTGCCGTGAAATGGTCAAAGCCACTGCGCAGAACCCGCCGGTGCGGGCGCACGTGCGCGACGCCTCGAAGCTGTCGGTCGAACAGGATCATGCCGCCGAGGCGCTCGGCCGTGACCGCGACCGCGAAGGTCTCGTCCAGCCTCACCACATCGGCCGCTGTCGCGTAGAGATCGTGATACGCCTCAAAACCGCACTGGCCGGATGGCGCTGCCACATCGGTCGAGAATTGCAGACTCACCGCTTTGCGGCCGATCGCTCCAATGTCGGACATCAATTGCTCGACCGATTTTTCGTTTGCTGCCTTTAGGGCAGAAATATCGCGCAACGCAAGATCGGACCCAAGGGAACGCCGTTCCGGCGCTTCTCCAGGTGTCAGATGCCGTCGAGGACTCAGGGGCCGGCCGCGTCAGCACGGCAGCGGCTTCCGACCGGATCCCGTCGGCGCGGAACCGGTCGTGCCACGTGCACACCGTCGCCCACGGTCCAACGTCGCTCGGCAGGGAGCGCCACGGGCAGCCGTTCTTCCCAAGCACAGGCAGGCGTTGACCATCTCGCCCAGGTCGACCTGGAGCGGATCGTCGCCCGACAGCATGGGGGCGATCAGCGCCCCTTGCGCCTCCGTCAGGTCGCTCGGGGACGCCTGTACAGGTCTGACGGGAGATCGCCGACATCGGCGGCAAGTGGGCGGAATCCGTTGCGCGCTGCGTCGCCGCTGAGCACCCGTTGCGGAGGATGGTCATGCAAGCCGTGCAGCACGGCACGGTGCACCAGGGCATTTGACTGGGCGTCCCAATATCTTGATCCGCCGCGGGTTATCGTTGGAGACCCAGCACGGGTGTGCCATGGAGACGGTGTAGCAACAACGAGATCTTCCATGACCCGTATCCTCTTAAGCACTGCCATGATCATGATTATCTCCAGTCAAGTGGCGATGGCTGCCAATCGGCACGTCGATATCGTCAACAAAACTGGGTTGACACTCAAGCATTTTTATGCTTCTAGCATAGGATCAAACAATTGGGAGGAAGATATTTTAGGTCGTGATACAATTGCGAACGGTGAAACGTTCGACATCGACATTGATGACGGTACGGGAGCTTGCCGTTTCGATTTCCGGGCCGTATTCCAGAACGGAAGCGAGATTATCAAGCGGAACATCAACGTCTGCGAAATCTCGACTTTCACTTATACGCGTTGATCGGCTCACGTCCGTTTCGTTCCAAGTGCCCGGCACAGGAATCGCACATGAGAAAGCTCCTCTTCACGATCGAGGGCCGTATTCCACGCAGCCAGTATTGGCTCGCCATGCTGATCTACCTAGGCGTCGCCGTGGTCGCCGCACTGGTCGCGTCCCTGCTGAATTCCCTGTTCTCCGGAACCGTTGGAGACAACGGTGATGTGACGGTCACCGGCATCGCTGCCCTGCCATCCATCCTGCTCTCGCTGGGCTATACGGTCCTGTCCATCTGGTCGGGAATTTGCGTGAACGCCAAGCGTTGCCATGATCGGGGCCGGTCGGGCTGGTTCCAGCTCATCATCTTGATCCCGATCATCGGACAGATCTGGTACATGATCGAGAGCGGCCTCTTGCGTGGCACGCGGGGGCCGAACCCGTTCGGCCCCGATCCACTCGACGGTGTCACGGCCGCCTCTCCGCTCGCGGCCTCTGCCTGAGACAGGTTCTGGCACGACCTGAGCACAAAGCCGAATCATGAAGCGCAATCTGATGCTGATTGAGTGTGGACCCTAACGGCCTAATCGACATTGTGGGATACATTCTCGGCCGAATATCTGGGAGCCCATCAGACTTGATGCAGCAATAGAATGCTAAATGGAATATAAACTCCATAAGTGGCAATAAAACCACCTCCTCATGCTGAGGTGCTGCGCAGCAGCCTCGAAGCACCCCCAGAGCATGTCGTCCAAGGTACCATTTCTCTTGGATGAGCGTTCTGGGGTGCTTCGAGGCCGCTGCGCGGCACCTCAGCATGAGGAGTGTCGCGCAGTCCGGACGCGGTCATTCGGTGAGCCGGCAATCCAGATGCGCACACACGGTAGGTCCGGTGGCGGAGGGCGGCGCGTCGGATGTCACGCGCGGAGCACCCCTTCTCCGCCGCAGGCGATGCGGGACAAGCGGCAGGCGCGGTTCGCCGGTCCGCGCGATCGTTCAGACCGTCAACGTTCCGACTTCCGAAAGCGTCACGTCTTGATTGGAATAGTTTTTGAGCGACGCGCGTAAGCTAGAATGATTGAAATTCATAAGTTTCATTTTATGGCCATAGAACAGAGAGAGTTGTAAATATGTCACGTTGTTGCCTTGACCCTCAAATTGTCATTTGCGATCAGAGCGGCACCTGCGGCAACCCAGCTGCGATCGGGGCTCGCTCATGTCCAACCGCACCGCACATCTCGCCTTCCTGATCGCAACAACCGCCCTCGCCGGACCGGCCCTCGCGCAGGAGGCCACCATCCCGCTCGACCAGATCACGGTGGAGGGCGCCCGGACCGGCCCCGTCTCCGGCGGGATCAGCCGGGGCGACGGCGGCACCGCGGCCACCAGCGGCGGCGGGGGCGGGCCGTCCGGGGTGACCGGCTACACGGCGCGCATCTCCCCGACCGCGACGAAGACGAACACGCCGCTGATCGAGACGCCGCAATCCGTCTCGGTCCTCACCCGTGAGCAGCTGAACGACCGCAACGTGCAGACCCTGAACGAGGCCCTGTCCTACACGCCGGGTGCGGCGACGAACGTCTCGGGCTTCGACCCCCGCTTCGATTCCATCACGGTGCGCGGCTTCGACATCACCTACAACGGCATCTACCGCGACGGGCTCCGGCAGGTCGGGGCCAACCTGACGCTCCCGCGGATCGAGCCCTACGGCCTGGAGGCGGTGACGATCCTGCGCGGGCCGGCGTCGGGCCTCTACGGCCTGGGGTCTCCCGGCGGCATCCTGGACGCCACCACCAAGCGGCCCGTCTTCACGCCGTTCGGCGAGGTCTGGCTCCAGGGCGGCTCCTTCGACCGCTACCAGGGGGCCTTCGATCTGGGCGGGCCGGTCGAGGGCTCGGGCGGCACCATGGCCTATCGGCTCACCGGCCTGGGCCGCCAGTCGGGCACCTTCGCCGGGCTCGGCACCAAGGACGACCGCGTCGCCATCGCCCCGGCCTTCACGTGGAAGCCGTCCGCGGACACCACCGTCACGCTTCTCGGCGAGTACCAGAAGAGCACGCTGCCCGGCAGCATGACCTTCTTCAACGATCCCGGTTTCCGCATCACCTCCCTCTTCAACGCCGATCCGCGCTTCAACGACGTCAATCAGGAGCAGTATCGCATCGGCTACGCCTTCGAGCATAAGGTCACGCCCGACCTCATCGTCAGGCAGAACTTCCGCCACTACGGGACGTTCGTCGATTTCCGCTACTCGCAGATCGATTCGATCGACGACGAGCGCACGACCGGCACGCGATCGACGGGCTATCTCCGCGAGGCGCTGCGCCAGGAGACCCTCGACAACCAGATCGAGGCCCACTTCGCCACCGGCCCGGTCGCCCACACGGCGCTCGCCGGCCTGGATTTCACCCATTACGATTTCGGGACGCGCTCGGGCTTCGGCGCCGCTCCCCCGCTCGACCTGCTCACGCGCAATTACGGCGCGCAGCCGATCGTCGCCCCGGCCCTCGGCCCGACGGCGCGTCAGGCGCAGAGCCAGCTCGGACTCTACCTTCAGGATCAGGCCAAGTTCGGGGACTTCGTCCTCACGCTGACCGGGCGCCAGGACTGGGTCTTCCAGAACAATCGGGACAAGGACGGGATCGCGACGCGCCAGGACGACAGCGCGTTCACGGGGCGCGTCGGCCTGAACTACACTCTGGCTCCGGGCCTGGTTCCCTACGCGAGCTACGCGACGACGTTCACGCCGCAGGTCGGGACCAATCTCAGGGGCGAGGCGTTCAAGCCGGCCACCGGCGACCAGATCGAGGCGGGCGTCAAGGCCCTGATCCCCGGCACGAACATCCAGGCGGCCTTCGCGGGCTTCGACATCGTGCAGTCGAGCGTCCTGCGCACAGACCCGACCAATCCGGCGAACCAGGTCGCCACCGGCGCCGTCCGGTCGCGCGGCTTCGAGGCCGAGGCGACCGCCGCGGTCGCGCCGGGCACGAACCTGACCGTCGCCTACACGCACCTCAATGTCAGCTACCTGCGCCAGACCTCCGCGCTCGGCGAGACGCTCGACGGCAACCGCCTCTCGGGTATTCCCGGCGACACCTTCACGGCGTTCCTGACCTACCTCTTCCCGGCGAGTTCGCCCCTGCGCGGCCTCACCCTCGGCGGCGGCATCCGCTACACCGGCAGCAGCTTCGCGGACGATCAGAACACGTTCCGCAACCCCACGGTGACCCAGTTCGACGCGCTGGTGTCGTACGATTTCGAGGCGATCGATCCCAAGTACAAGGGCCTGCGCGCGCAGATCAACGGCTACAACATCTTCGACCGGAATTATTACACCTGTCAGTCCGGCTACTGCTATCGCGGCGCCCCCGCGACGGTGCTGGGCAGCCTGATCTACCGGTGGTGATCGGCGCGGCGCGCGGGCGAGGGCATCCCGCCGCCGGCCTCACCCGCGCACGAAGCTGAGGGGCCGGCCGGTGTCGGGATGGGGCATCACGCCCATCGCGACGCCGTAGATCGCCGCGAGCCCCTCCGGCGTCACGACGGAGTCGGGCGGGCCCGCGGCGATGACCCGGCCGCTGTGGAGGGCCACCAGGGCGTCGCAGAAGCGGCTCGCCATGTTGACGTCGTGCAGCACCACCACGACGCCGAGGCCGCGCTCGGCGGACAGGCGCCGGATCAGGGCGAGAACCTCGACCTGATGGGCGACGTCGAGGGCCGAGATCGGCTCGTCGAGGAGCAGGCACCCGGCATCCTGCGCGACCAGCATGGCGAGCCAGACCCGCTGCCGCTCGCCGCCCGACAGCGTCTCGACCGGGCGGGCGGCGAAGCGCGCGACGCCGGTCAGCGCCATCGCCTCGGCGACCGCCTCCCGATCGCGGGCGCCGAAGCGGCCGAGCGCGCCGTGCCAGGGGTAGCGGCCCATCGCCACGAGTTCGCGCACCAGCAGCCCCGCGGCGGAGGGCGGCTGCTGGGGCAGGTAGGCGACCCGGCGGGCGAAGGTCCGGTCGCTCCACGCCGCGAGCGGCTGGCCGTCGAAGCGGATCGTGCCCCCGCTCGGGCTGTGCGCGCGGGCGAGGAGCTTCAGCAGGGTCGATTTGCCCGAGCCGTTATGGCCGATGAGCCCGGTGACGCGCCCGGCCGGCAGCGTCAGCGTCAGCGGCGCCAGCAGCACGCGCCCGGCCGCCGCGACGGTCACCGCCTCGAGGGAGAACAGCGCGGCGCCCGGGGCGGGTGCGAGCATCGGGGGCGCTCCGTGACGGGGTGGGCGGCGCCGGTGCGGGCCGGCCTCTCGGTCGGCCCTCATGCCGGCCCCCGGCGGCGCCCGGGCTGCAGCAGCCCGATGAGGAGCGGCCCGGCGAGCACCGTGCCGATCAGGCCCGCCGGCACCTGGAACGGCGGGGCGAGGACGCGCCCGATGCCGTCGGCCGCCACCAGCAGGCCGGCGCCGATCAGCGCGGAGGCGGCGATCCGCTCGCCCGCGCGGGCGAAGCCCAGGCGCCGCGCGAGGTGCGGGGCCACGAAGCCCACGAAGCTCAGCGGCCCCACGGCGAGCGTCGCCGCCGCGGTCAGGGCCGCGGCGAGCGCCAGGATGGCGAGGCTCGCCCGGCGCGGGCAGACGCCGAGCGCCCGCATCGCGCCCGGGCCGAGCACCGCGAGGTCGAGCCAGCGCACCAGGAGCAAGCAGGCCGGCACCAGGATCGCCGCGCTGGCGGCGGCGCCGACGGCGACCTGCGGGCTTACGTCGGAGAGCGATCCGGCGAGCCAGCTCGCCACGAGCAGCAGGCGCGGATCGCCCCCCGCCGCCAGGACCGCCATCCCGGCGGAGAACAGGGCGCCGAGGGCGATCCCGGTGATCAGGATCTGGTCGGGCCCGGCCGCGCGCCGCCCGAGGGCGAGGAGCGTTCCGGCGACGGCGGCGCTGCCGAGCGCGGCGGCGGCGACCTGCAGGCCGTAGGTCGGCGTGGCCGCGAGGAAGAGCACCAGCACGAGGCCGAGCGCCGCGCCCGAACTCACGCCGAGCACCTCCGGACCCGCCACCGGGTTGCGCGTGAGTTGCTGCAGCAGCAACCCGGCGACGGCGAGCATCGCCCCGGCGGAGCCCGCCGCGAGGGTGCGCGGCCAGCGCCAGGGGAGGAGCGGCGCGAGGTCGGAAAGGCGCGCGACGGCGAGCCCGCCGCCCGGGGAGGGTCCGACGACCAGGCAGGCGAGGCCGAGGAGCGGGGCGAGGAGGGCGAGCGCCACCAGTCTCCCGCCGGTCCGCGCCCGGCGCGGGGTGGCGGCCGGGACGGGCTCGGCCGCGGGCGCGAGGCGCAGCCGCGGCATCAGCCAGAGCAGGATCGGCGCGCCGAGGAGCGCGGTCGCCGCGCCGGTGGGCACGTTCACCCCGGCCAACGCCTCGACGGCCTGCAGCCCGGCATCGGTCACCCACAGGAGCCCCGCGCCGAGGAGCCCGCTCCACAGGAGCCGCGGCCCGAAGCGATGGAGGCCGAGGGCGCGCGCGAGGGCCGGCGCGGCGAGGCCCACGAAGCCGATCACGCCGACCGCGCTCACGACCGCGGCGGTGAGCGCGACGGCGAGGCCGAGGCCGACGAGCCGGATCCGCGCGACCGACAGGCCGAGGCTCCGCGCCGACTCGTCGAGGTCGAGGAGCTGAAGGGGTCGCGCCAGCAGCGCGACCGGACCGGCCAGGACGAGGACGCGCCCGGCGAGGGGGGCCGCCACCGACCAATCCTGCTGGTTGAGCGCCCCACTGCCCCACACCGTCAGTCCCCGGAGGGCCTCCTCGTTGAGGAGGCTGAGGCCGGCGGCGGCGGCCCCGCAGACCATCGCGACGACCATCCCGGCCAGGATCACGGTGAGCGGGGCCAGCCGGTCGCGCCAGGAGAGGCCGAACACGATGGCCACCGCCCCCGCGCCCCCGGCGAGGGCGACGGCGTCGCGGCCCGGTCCGAGCAGCGCGGGCGCGACGAGCGTCGCCAGCGCCAGGGCGAGCTGGGCGCCGGCCTCGATCCCCAGGGTGGTCGGCGAGGCGAGCGGGTTGCGCAGGGTCTGCTGGAGCACCGCGCCCGCCAGCGCGAGGCCGGCGCCCGCCAGGAGCGCCACCGCGAGGCGCGGCAGGACGCTGTCATGGACGAGGAGTTGCGGGAGATCGTCGGGCGCCGGGGCGATGAGGGCCGGGATCCAGGCCGCCGGGGGCAGGTGGGCGCTCAGGACCAGCGCCGTGGCGCCCGCGCCGAGGCAGCCGAGGAGGAGCACGGCGAGGGCGGGCGCGCGCGGCGACTCACGCATGCGCCGCGGCCTCCGCCAGGAGGCGGGCGAAGCGGGCGGCCGACGGCAGGGTGCCGAAGGCGAAGACCGGCGGCAGGCGCACGAGCCGGCCGGGCGCGGAGAAGCCCGTCGCCCGCCAGATCGCGCTGTCGGCGATGAGCCGCAGCGCCTCCGGCGGCACGGGGTCGAAGCAGATCAGCCGGGCGTCGCGCACCCGCGCGAGGGCCTCCATCCCCACCGCCGCGAAGCCCCAGGGATTGGTCCGGCCGGCCCAGCCGTTGGCGAGGCCGAGCCGCCGCAGCACGTCGTCGTAGAAGCTGTTCCGGCCGAAGACCCAGACGTTGCGGGCGTCCTGGAAGGACACCAGCAGGACCGGGCGGTCCCGCCAGGGGGCGACGCGGGGGGCACTGGCCGCGAGCGCGCCGTCGATCTCCGCGAGGAACGCCTCGGCCCGGTCGGCGGCGCCGAACAGGTCCCCGAGCCGGCGCGTCGCCGCGACGAGGTGGGGCCAGGGCGGGGAATCGGTGGCGTGAATGGCGAAGCTCTCCACCGGCGCGACGCGGGCCAGGAGCGGGCGCAGGCGCTCCAGGTAGGGCGTCGAGACGATGAGGTCGGGTTTGAGCTGCTGAAGGAGTTCGAAATTGGTCTCCCGCGCCGTCCCGAGATCGACGATCCCGGCCGGGAGCGGCGGCTCCACCACCCAGGTGGACCAGCCGCCGACCGCCGAGAGGCCGACCGGCGGCCGGCCGAGCGCGATCAGCGTCTGCGCGAGGCCGTAATCGAGGCTCGCCACCCGCGACGGCCCCGCCGCGGCCGCGGGGAGCGGCGGGATCGCGCAGGCGCCGAGGCCGGCGAGCACGCGGCGGCGGTTGGGACAGCGGGAGGGGGCGGCCACGGGGCGGGACGAGGTCTCCAGGCGTCGAGGGCGCGCGCGCCTCACGCCGCGCCCGTGACGGAGAACGGCCGGGTCCGACGACCCTCGCGCGGGAGAGACAGGCTCGCGGGCCGGTGGGGACGCCCATCGCGTCGATCCGGCGGACGGCTTCTCATTCCCAGGTCCCCAGGGCGAACCGGAGGGCCTGGTTGACCGCGACCGGCAGGATGGACATGTGGGTCTCGCCCTCGACCAGGGCGAAGCGGCTGCGGACCTCCGGGAGCGCCCCGAGGCGCTCGCTCATGGCGCGCGCGTTGTCGACCACGCGGCTCGCGGCGTAATCCGCCCGGCGCTTGGCCTCGTCCGCGGCGCCGACCTGGAACGGGGCGAGGCTCTGCTCGTAGGCGGCGGCGGTGATCAGGACCTCGGCCGCCGGCCGCTCCGTCCGCGCCGCGTAGGCCCCCGCCGCGGTGAGCACCACGGCATCCTCCCACCAGATGGCGGGGCTCGCCGCGATCCAGTGCGTGAACATCCCCGGGCGGGTGAACAGGGCGTGCAGCACGCACAGCCCGCCGAAGGAATGGCCGAAGATCGCCTGCCGCGCGGGATCCACGGGGACGCGGCGGGCGATCTCGGGCCGCACGATCCCGTCCAGGAAGGCGAGGAAATGGTCGGCGCCGCCGGTGCGCACCGCCGGGCCGCCCTCCCGGTGCGGCGGATAGGTGGCGCCCGGCGGGGGGCCGTAATCCCAGGAGCGGCGCACGCTGTCGTAGGCCGCGTCGGTGGGGTAGCCGACCGCGACCACCACCGCGTCGCGGATGCCGGTGCCGAGGGGCCAGGCGGCCTGCACGCGGATGGCGTCGCAGGCCGTGGCGAAGACCGCGTTGCCGTCGAGCAGGTACAGGACCGGCCATCCCGAGGCCGGGGGCGGTCCCGGCGAGCGGCGCAGGAAGATGCGGTAGGGCTCCGCGCCCTCGGCCGGCGCGAGGTCGAACCGCACCGCCTCCGCGAGGACGACCGGGGCCTCCGCGCCGGTCACGCGCGGATCCCCGCCGCCCGCGCCTCGACGGGATTGATCGAGGCCCAGGCGACCATCGGCTCCGGCAGGTCGAGGTCGAACCGCTCCCGGCCGAGGAGCGCGTTGATGATGGTCGCGCTGCGCCACGCCATCAGGCTCAGCTGCGAATCCGCGATGCCGTGGCTGTGCCGCCCGGCATTGAGCGCGAAGATCCGGTTGTGCGCCGGGCCGTCCCAGGCGAGGGCGTAGTCGTCCCCCAGCACCATCCGTCCCTTCCGGTCCGTGGCGAGCCGGGGCTTCAGCGGCGCGAACGCGTCCGGCAGGGCGAACCGGTAGCCGGTGGCGAGCACGACCGCGTCGGCATGGACCATCTCGACGGCCCCGTCGAACTCGTTGCGCATGACGAGGCGGTAGGACCCGCCCTCCTCCGCGGCCTGGATCACGTCGCGGCGCGGCATGAGCACGGCTTCCACAGGGTCAGATTCGAAGTAGCGCATGGCGTAGAGCCGGCGATAGATCGCGTCAATGGTGGCGGGCGAGATGCCGTCGCTGGTCAGCACGCTCGTCGCGAAGGCACTCGCCTTGCGGTCGTCGGCGAGACGCCGGTAGGCATCGACGTATTCCGGCGAGAAGACTTGGTTCGAGAACGGCGTGTCGTTCAGCGGCTCGAAATTGTGGCGCCGGCTGATCCAGGTCAGCTGGGTCATCGGCGTTTTCTGCGACAGCAGGTGCTGGACGATCTCGGCCCCGCTCTGGCCGCCGCCGATCACCGCCACCCGCCCGTGGGGCAGGGCCGGAAGGTGCTCGGTCGCCCGGTGGGCGTGGAAGCAGCGGGCGGGATCGAGGCCCCTGGCCCAGTCCGGCAGGGCCGGGGTCATGCCGACCCCGATGGCGATGTTGCGGGCCCGGACCCGCTCCGGCCCGACGCTCAGCACGAAGTCGGATCCGTCATGCGCCACCTCGGTCACGTCGGCGCCGAAGGTCAGGGTCGGCAGGGCCTGCGCCACCCAGGCCAGGTACTGCGCGAATTCGCGCCGCGGCGCCGCGTCGTAATGGGCGTTGAGGAAGGCGAAGAAGCGCTTCGTGCGCACGAGGTAGGCCACGAAGGACCAGGGATTCGTCGGGCTCGCCGCCGTGACGAGGTCCTTCAGGTAGGAGGATTGCAGCGCGACGTCGGGCAGCATCATGCCGGGATGCCAGTCCAGGCGCGGCCGCCGCTCGAAGAAGCGCGCGGTGAGCCCGTCGACCTCGTCGAGGAGCGCGGCGAGGCTGAGGTTGAACGGGCCGATGCCGATGCCGGCGAGGTCGAGGCTCCCGGTCGTGGGGCGCAGGCTGGTCATGGAGAGAGGGTCCTTCGATCGAGGGGCAGGGCCGCGCCCGGCCCGGCGGAGCGGGGCACGCGGCGATGTCGGGAGGGCGGGCGCCGCCCGCCCGGCGGGAGGGGCGCGGCGGCCGGGGCGGCGGCCCCGGCGCCGAGCGTCATCCCGGCGGGCGGTCTCGTCCCGGCAGGGTTGGGGACGTCCCCCGGATCGCCTCCTCCAGCCGGTGCGCGAAGCGGCTGTGGAAGGCGCTCGACCCGATCACGTGGAGGTGGTTCGTGCCCGCGATGATCTCCGCCGGGTTCGCGCGCCGCGAGAGGCGGCGCCAATCCATCAGGTTCAGGCCGCGATGCAGGCTGTCCTCCGCCGCCCAGGCGTGGATCGGGCAATCGTAGGGCCGGGGTTCGTAGCGGCGGAAGATCAGCGCGTTGTCGATGAGGATCCAGAACGTGTGCTCGCGGCTCGCGATGTCGGGGCCGTCCTCCGGCAGCCCGTCCTCCTCGTCGCCGACGAAGCGCAGGAACTGGTCGTAGGTGCGCGCATCCATGGAGCCGAGCAGCCGGTCCCAATCCGCCCGCATCCGCGTGCGCCCGAGCCACGCGGTCACCCGCCGGTGCAGGGCCTCGCGCTCGCCGGGGGCGAAATGCGGCACGGCGCCGATCGCGAACTCGGTCCCGAGGTCGCAGACGTCGACCATGCCCACCAGGCGCAGATCCACCTCGGTGCCGAGCATCCGCGCGGCCTCGTAGGCCAGGAGGCCGCCCCAGGACCACCCCAGGAAGGCGCAGGGCCGGCCGGCGCTCTCCCGCCGGATATGCTCGACGTAGCGGCCGGTGATCTCCGCCACCGAGGCGTCGAGCTTCTTCTCCTCGGAGAGGGAGTAGCAGATGAAGCCCGTGGCCGGCTGATCGGGCCCGAGGAAGTCCACGAGCTTCACGTATTCGCGGGTGGAGACGAGGAGCCCGGGGAAGCAGTAGAGCATCGGCCGCGCGCCGGTCTCGCGCAGGCGGATGACCTGTCCGCCCAACGCCTCGCCGCCCCGCGCGATGGAGGCGGCGAGGCGGCGCACGGTCGGCGCGTTGAAGAGATCGGCGATCGTGACGCGGGCCTTCGGCCGGCTCTCCCGCAGGCGCGCGACGATGCGCACGGCCGACAGCGAGTTGCCGCCGGCCTCGAAGAAGTCGTCGGTGACGCCGAGCGCCGGGACGCCGAGCACGTCGCGCCAGAGCGCCACCAGCTCCGTTTCGAGCGGCGTGGCCGGCGGCTCGCCCGCGGCGGCGCGCGCGGCGGGCGGGGCCGGTAGGGCGGCGCGATCGAGCTTGCTGCTGGGATTGGTCGGCATGCGCGCCAGCGGCACCACGGCCGCCGGGACCATGTAGTCCGGCAGCAGCCGGGCGAGGGCCCGGCGCAGGGCCTCGGGATCCAGCGCGGCGCCGGCCTTCGGCACCGCGTAGGCGACGAGCGCCTTGCGGCCGTCATCCTCCCGCAGGATCACCAGGCCTTCGCCGACCCCCTCCTGGGCGCGCAGGGCCGCCTCGATCTCGCCGAGCTCGATGCGGAAGCCCCGCAGCTTCACCTGGAGATCGACCCGCCCGACGAAATCCACCGAGCCGTCCTCCCGCCAGCGCGCGAGGTCGCCCGACCGGTAGAGCCGTCCGCCCTGCGGCGCGAAGGGGTCCGGCACGAAGCGGTCCGCCGTGACGCCGGGCCGCCCGACATAGCCGCGGGCCACCCCCTCGCCGCCGAGATAGAGTTCGCCGGTGACGCCGATCGGGCAGGGATTGAGGTCGGGATCGAGGATGTAGGCCCGGCGGCGGCCGACGCAGCGACCGAGCGGCGCGTAGGCCCCCTCGAACCGCGTGCCCGCGGGCACCTTCCAGACCATTGGGGTCATGATCGTCTCGGTCGGCCCGTAGCCGTTGATCAGCCACTCCGCCTTCAGGGCCCGGGAGAGCAGGTCGAAGGTCGCCTGCGGCAGGCCCTCGCCGCCGAAGGAGTAGAGCCGCATCGGCGGCGCGCCGTCGGTGGCCTGCGCCCATTCGGCGAGCTGCTGGAGGTAGGTGGTGGGGATCGAGGCGTTGTTCGCCCCGTGGCGGCGCATGGCCGACAGGGTCTCGTCCGGCGTCCAGAGCGGCTGGTCGGGCAGGACGATGCTGCCGCCGACCATCAGCGGGTTCATCCAGCGCTCGTGGCCCCCGTCCGACGAGAAGGGCAGGAAGGGGAGTTCGCGGGATTCCGCGCTCATCCCGTAGACGCGCGCGGTCGCCTGCAGGTGGTGCGTGAGGGGGCCGTGCTCGACCGCGACGCCCTTGGGCTTGCCCGTCGAGCCCGAGGTGTACATCACGTAGGCGAGCTGATCGGGATGCACGGGCGGCGTCGCGGGCGGGGTCGCGGGCAGCGCCGCCAGAGCGGTCCGGTCGAGCGCGATCACGGTCGCGGCGATGTCGGCGGGGATCTTCTCCCGCAGGGCGGCGTGGGTGAGGACGACCTTCACGCCGGCATCGCGCAGGATGTGGTGGTTGCGCGCGGGCGGATGGTCCGGCTCGATCGGGACGTAGGCCCCTCCCGCCTTGAGCGTGCCGAGCATCGCGGCGATCGCCTCCGGGGAGCGTCGGATCGCGATGGCGACGCAGTCTTCCGGGCCGATCCCGGCCCCGCGCAGGCAATGGGCGATCCGGTTGGCGTGGGCGTCGAGCCGGCCGTGGCTCCAGCGTTCCTCCCCCCAGATGATCGCGATCCGGTCCGGCGTGGTGCGGCCGTGATCGGCGATGAGGTCGTGCACCGGGCGGTCGTCGTCGAGAGCGTCGTCGGGATAGGGGGCCGAGAGGCGGTCGAGTTCGGCGGCTTCGACGAGCGCGATGCGGCCCAGCCGCACGGCGCCGTTCGCGGCTGCCGCCGCGAGGATGCGCCCGAGATGATCGGCGGCCCGCGAGACCAGGCTCGCCGCGTGAACGCCCTCGGCGAAGTCCATCACGCCCTCCAGGCTCCCGTCGGGGGCCGGGATCGCGGTGACGAGAAGGTCGGCATCCGCCCTTCCCCCCGGGGCGTGGGACACCAGGGTCGCGCGGCGGGGATCCTGCGCGCCGAGGACGGGCTCGCGCAGGGCGAACACCGTCCGGACGAGACCGTCGGTGGCGTCGCCGTCGTGCCGCCACAGGGCCTGCGCGAGCCGCTCGAAGGGAACGTGGCGCGCCACCCCCTCGTCGAGCCCGCGCTGCACCTGCCGGGCCGCGTCGAGGAAGCCCAGATCCGGCCCGAGCCGACAGACGAGGGGGAGGATGTCCTCGATCCGGCCGATCAGCGCCGCGCGCCCCGGCGCGTCGCGGTTCTCGATCACCGTGCCGAGCCGCGCGGTCCAGTGCCCGCCGTAGCGCGCGAGCAGCGTGGCGAGACCGGTGAGGAGCAGCGTCGCCAGCGGCACTCCCGCCTCCCGCGCGAGCCCGCGCAGGGCGGCGACCGTCTCCGGCGCGATGCGGAAGGGCCGGCGGGCCCGGCCGCCCTCGGCCGCGCCGGCGAGGGTGGGCTTGGCCGGCAGCGCCGTCGCGGCCGGCTCCTCCGCCAGGGCCTCGCGCCAATGGGCGAGCGCCTCGGCGAAGGCGGGCGAGGCGAGGAAGGCCTGCTCGGCCCGCACGAGGTCGCCGGGATCCGCCACCGGCGCCCGGGCGCCCTCCCGGCGGGTTTCCGCCAGGATCTCCGCGGCGAGGACCCGCAGCGAGGCCGGATCCGCCACGATCGGGTGGAGCACGACGACGAGGGCCGCTTCCCCGTCCGGCAGGGCCACGCGTGCGAAGCGCGACGCCGGGTCGTGGTCGAGGTCGAAGGGGCGCCCGGCGAAGGCCGCCACCGCCCGCTCGAGGGCCGCCTCGGCCGCCTCCCCGGGCGCGGGCGAGAGCGGGAGAGTCTCGACGGCGAGCGCGTCGGGCGCGGTCGCGACCTGCTCGATGCGCCCGCCGGGAAAGCGCCGGAACCGCGACCGCAGGCTCGGCTGCCGGGCGGCCACGCTCCGCAGGAGCGCGTCGATCCCGCGATCGGGGAGCCGCAACACCAGCACCTGCGGGGGGAACAGGGTGCGGTCGCCGATCTGGCCGAGCGACCAGATGCGCTTCTGCGCGACCGTGAGCGGCAGCCCCGCCGGGCGCGCCTGCGGGCCGCCGGCCTCGGCCATCGCGACGATCCCGTCCTCGGACGGGTGGGGGGAGCGCGTCCCGACCTCATCCATGGCGGACGCCCTCCGGCCCGGCCGCGAGGGTGCGCCGCCACCCCGCCGGAGCGAGGTCCGTCCAGACGGCGTCGATATGGGCCAGACACGCCTCCCGCGGGCCGACATAGCCCGTGGCGGTCCAACCGACCGGGATCTCGCGCTCCCGCGGCCACACCGAGTGCCGCCCCTCGCGGTCCTCGACCACGCACCATAGCGTTTCGTTCGTCATCGGGCCTCCCGGATCCACATCCCCAAGGACGAGCCGGGCCGCCCGGGATTTAGTCCCGAAGCGTCTTTTTCGTCAGTCGGCGCGGATTTTCTCGGGAGCGGCCTGAATCGCGGCGGCGCGCCCTCGTCCTTGTCCATGGGGTCTCTGCGGGACCTTGGGAGAGGGTGCTGGAGCAACGTGACTGCTGCGACTGACAGACCTGACGGCGGCGAGCCGCTGCCGATCGTCGAGATCCTGGAACGCGCGGCGCGCGTCGAGGGCCTGCCCGGGGGGCCGCTTCACGTCGAGGTGACGCGGGGCGACTTCGGCTATCGCCTCGTCGCGCCCGAACGCGACCCGGAGCGGACGGGCCGGGCGGTGGCGGCGGTGGCGGAGGCGCTCACGGCGGGCGGGCGCGAGGCCGTCCCGATCGCCCTCGCCTGCGGGGATCCGGCGAGCCGCGCGCATCTCCTCGCCGAGGGGATCGCCGTGCCCGAGGGCGACGCCCTCGCGGTCCGGCCGGAACTGACCTGGCAGCGGTCGAGCCCGTGGCTCGCCGCCCCCCGTCCGCCCTACCCGGCGCTGCACACGATCACGGCGGGGCGGCGCCATCCCGTGCGGCCGCCGAAGCCCGCCGGGACCGTGTACAGGCGGCGCATCCCCTGGCTCGCGCGGGAGCTGAGCTTCCGCGTCCTCGACATCGACCGCGACCTGCCGCTGTTCCACCGCTGGATGAACGACCCGCGGGTCGACGCGGTCTGGGAGGAGGCGGGCGACCGGGACACCCACCGCCGCTCGCTGGAGACCCGCACGGCCGATCCGCACCTGCTGCCGCTGATCGGGGCCCTCGACGGCGTGCCCTTCGGCTATTTCGAACTCTATTGGGCGGCCGAGAGCCGCCTCGGGCCGCACTACGCCGCCGAGGATCACGACCGCGGCTGGCACGTGCTGATCGGCGAGGAGGCGTTCCGCGGCCGGTCCTTCATCACCGCCTGGCTCCCCTCGCTCATGCACTACGTCTTCCTGGACGATCCGCGCACGCAGCGGATCGTCGGCGAGCCGCGGGCGACGCACGCCCAGCAGATCCGCAACCTGCACCGCGCGGGGTTCAGCGGGGTCAAGCATTTCGACTTTCCCCACAAGCGCGCGCTGCTGGTGATGCTCCTGCGGGAGCGCTTCTTCGGGGAGCGCCTCTGGGCGCCGGAGGCCGCCCCGTGACCGCCGCATCCTCGGGCGCGGCGGATCTCGGCGCGCCGGACCTGCGCCGCCTCGTCGTCCGCCTCGCCCTGCCGACCGTGATCGGCCTCTCCGCCAACGCCGCGCATCACGCGGCCAATGCGGTCTTCGTCGGCATGATCGGGGTCGAGGCCCTGGCGGCGATCCTCGTCGCGCTCCCGATCGTGGCGCTGCTCGCGGCTTTCGGGGAAGGCCTCGGCGCGGGGGCCGCCACGGCGATCGGGCGCGATCTCGGCGCGGGCGCCCCCGCGCGGGCCGGGGCCACCGCCTCCACGGTCGTCGCGCTCGCGCTGCTCGGCGGCCTCGTCCTCGGCGCGGGCACGGCGCTCGCGCGCGAGCCCCTGCTGGTCCTGTTCGGCGCCCCTGCGGACACCCTGCCGCTCGCCGGGCGCTACCTCGCGATCATCGCCCTCGGGGCGCCGCTCGCCCTGCTGCAGATCGTCTTCGACTTCATCGCGATCGGCCAGGGGAGGACGCGGTTCAGCATGGGGACGCTGGTGGGCGGCTTCGCGCTGAACGCCGTCCTCGACCCCGTGCTGATCTTCGGGTGCGGGCTCGGGACCGATGGCGCCGCGCTGGCGACGGTGCTCTCCGAGGCCGCGGTGGTCGGGGTCTACCTCGTCTGGTTCGCCCGCCGCTGCGGGGACGTCCCGGTCGCGCCGCGGCGCGTGCGGTGGCGGCGCGCCGTCCTCGCCCCCGTCCTGACCGTCGGCCTGCCGACCACGGCCGCCAGCATGCTGACGGGGATCGCCTTCGCCATCCTGTACCGCGCCGCCGGCACGCAGGGCGGCGAGGCCGGCATCGCGGCGGTCGGGGTGGCCCTGCGGGTCCTGACGCTCGGAACGCTGCCGGTCCTCGGCTTCACCCTCGGGGCGCAGCCGGTCATGAGCTTCGCCTGGGGGGCCGGGAACCGGGAGCGCGTCGCCGCGGCCTGCCGCCTCACGGCCGCCGTGACGACCGGGTTCTGCGTCGCCTATGCCGGCCTCGTCGCCGCCGCGGCCCGGCCGATCGCCGGCCTCTTCATCGCCGATCCGGCGACGCACGACCTCGCCGCCCAGGCCCTGCTCGCGGCGCATCTCGCCTTCCCGTTCGCCGGCCTGCGGGCGGTGGTCCTCGCGCTCCTCGAAGTCGTCGGGCGGCTCGGGCCGGTCGCGCTGCTCGCCCTCGCCCAGAACGGCTACCTGCTCATCGGCGCGCTGATCCTGCTCCCGCCGCGCCTGGGCTTCGCGGGCGTCCTGGCGAGCCTGTGGGTCAGCGGCGGCCTCGCGACCGTCGTCGCGCTCGCCCTCGCCCTGCCCCTTTGGGCCGCCCGGCGCGACCGCGCCCCCCGTCCCCTCCATTCCCCGATGCCGAACCCGGAGCGCACGGCGCCATGACCCAGCACGTCTCATCCGCCGATCTCGCCCGCCTCGACGCCGCCACGCGCCTCGCGGAGCCCGGCGCGGGCCCCCTCAACGCGGCCTCTCCGGCGATCTTCCAGACGTCGCTCTTCACCTTCGACCGCTACGCCGACCTCGAAGCGGTCTTCGCCGGCCGCTCGAAGCAGTACATCTACTCGCGCGGCGACAACCCCACGGTGGCCGAACTCGAGCGGCTGCTCGCCGACCTCGAAGGAGCGGAGGCCGCCCGCGCCTTCTCCAGCGGCACGGGGGCGATCGCCGCGACGATGCTCGCCTTCCTGGCGCAGGGCGACCGCGTCGTCGCGGTGCGCCACCTCTACAACGATGTCTTCCGGATCTGCGAGAAGCTCCTGCGCAAGTTCGGCGTCGCGGTCGATTACGTGAACGGCACCGACACCGCCGCGGTCGCGGCCGCCCTCCCGGGCGCGCGGCTCCTCTACCTGGAGAGCCCGACCTCGCTGACCTTCGAGCTGCAGGACCTCCCGGCGATCGCGGCCGAGGCGCGGCGGCACGGCGTCATCACCGTCATGGACAATTCCTGGGCGACGCCGCTCTTCCAGAAGCCGCTCGCGCACGGCGTCGACCTCGTGATCCACGCCGCCTCGAAGTATCTCGGCGGGCACAGCGACACCCTCGGCGGCCTCGTCGCCGGCTCCGCCGCGCATATCGGGCGGATCAACGAGGGCGCCTATCCGTATCTCGGGGCCAAGCTGGCGCCGCTCGAAGCGTGGCTGCTCCTGCGCGGGATGCGCACGCTGGCCCTGCGCATGGAGCGGCACATGGCCAACGGCCTCGCCCTCGCCGAGCGGCTGCGGGCCCATCCCGACATCGCGCGGGTGCGCCACCCCGCCTTCGACCCCCATCCGGGGCGGGCGACCCTCGCGGGCTATGCGGGCCTGTTCACCTTCGAGGTCGGCGAGGCGATCGACGTGGCCGGCTTCGTGGATGCCCTGGCGCACGTGCGGATCGGCGTGTCCTGGGGCGGCCCCGAATCCCTGGTGATGCCGGCGCTGGCGCCGCTCCAGATGCCGCCCGCGGCCAACGGGCTCCTCCATTTCGGGGTCAGCCCGCGCGCCGTCCGCTTCGCGGTGGGGCTCGAACATCCGGACGTGATCGGCCGCGACGTCGAGCAGGCGCTCGCGCGCGGGCGGCGCTGAGCCGCCCGCCGTCAGGCCGCGGACCGCCCGGCCGCCTCGCGGCACAGGGCAGTCGCGTCCCGGACGATGACGTTGACGAGGGTGGGCGACACCCGCAGGCGCAGGGCGATCGCCTTCTGCGGCTCGTCGCCGAGGCGATGGGCCAGGAACACGTGGCGCGTGCGCGCGGGCATGGCCCGCAGGCTGCGGGCGACGGCGCGAAGCGACTCGCGCCCCTCCAGGCGCGCGTGCGGGCAGATCCCGGCCTCGGCGACGGCCTCGGCCTGCAGGTCCGACCCGGCGGCCGCGCGCTCGCGGCGCGCCCGCCGCGCGTGGTCGGTCGCCTGGTTCAGCACCATCCGCCGGAGGTAGAGCCGCGCATTCTCGACGAGAGGATGGCTCTCGACGCGGACGGTCTTGATCGCCACGTCCTGCAGCACGTCCTCCGCGTCGTGACGCGAGCCGACGATGCGTTGCGCCAGCCTAACCAGTGACTCGCGCTCGGTGATCAGCGCCTGAAGCAAATGCGCCCCACTCATTGGCACAATTCCATCTTCAAAAGAGATTTCCAGACGAGCTGTCGCGGCCATAGAGACCGTCGGCACCGCTCTCAGGCCGTAGGCGTCGCGTTATTCGCGAATGAATTTCAGGAAGTCAACTGTATAATACTCTCATAATTATTGGGATAATTCTAGATTTGATCGCGAGGCAACCGATTTGATTAGATTTACAATATTTCCATCGTGGCCCGCCGGGCCGGAATCGATCGCATCGCCCCGCGCCGGAGCGGGCCTGGCTGTCCGCCGGAGGCGCTGAAGGGTCCGCTTGGCCGGATGGCGGTCGCGCGCCGACGGGCGCCATCGGCCCGTTCTCGGCCATGGTTCTCCGCGGGGGCCCGCCGCGGATCGGATCTTCAACTCAGCGGATCATCCCGGGCGAAGCCCGCACGGCCGCGTCCCGTGCGCGGCCGGCACGATCGTCATCCGTCGCCCTTCTCGGGCCTCCGGGCCAAAACATTCACACTTCGCCGGATGAAGCGCGGGTTTCTCCTCTCCCCGCGTGCGGCTACCGTGTGCACACAGCGATCGAAAAACCGCACCATATCAAGACGATGGTCAATTCCGCCGGCGGACCTCCGGACAGCGCTGTGACCGGTCCTTGGCGTCAGCTGGGCAGTGGTTGGCATGACAGCGCGAGACTTGCTCACCGTCGATGAGGCTGGTGATCAGCACCTATCCTCCAGCGGGACGTTGTCAAACCACTGCATCAGCTCCAAACAATGGCAGTAAATCCGTCTCCTCATGCTGAGGTGCGACCGAAGGGAGCCTCGAAGCACCCCGGAACGGCCTATCCAAGTCTCGCTTCTCTTGGATCCACCGTCAGGGGTGCTTCGAGGCTCCCTTCGGTCGCACCTCAGCATGAGGAGTGTTGTATCTTCCAGAAGCGTTCTGCTGATCAGCCGGCTACAGAGATGTGTGCACACGGTAGCCGCGTGCGGGGAGAGGGCATGCTCACGGCCCGAAGTGTGAATCCGCAAGATCCTCCGGGCCACAGGCGAGCGCGACGGCCATCCCTGGATCGCAGGATGGCGCCACGGGGGGCCGGTCTCTCACGCCTCGGCCTTGCGGGCCGTGATGTAGGCGTAGCTGGCGACGCTGCGCCAATCGCGGCGCACTGCGAGCGCGTCGAAGGCGGCCGAGAGCCGCTTGAGGCCCGGCACGGCGGGGAAGTAGGGCGTTCCGTAGAACGGCACGACCTCGACCTCGCCGAAGCCGAGGCGGCGCAACCGCGGCGCGAGCACGGCCTGGCTGGCACGGCACCACGCGTAGTAGGCGGGGAATTTCGGAATCTCGTCGGGGTTGCGCGAGCGGTCGAGCAGGCGCAGGGCGCGGCCGGTCAGCCCGTCGGGCAGCAACCGGTTGAGGAGGAACGGGGGGGAGTACAGGGTCGGCACGAAGGCGAAGCCCACGCCCCCCGGCCGCAGCAGCGCGTGGACGTTCCGCCACGCCGTCTCGGCGTCCTTCACGTGCTCGAAGACCATGCGGGAATAGACGAGGTCGTAGGTCTCGCCGAGGAGGGCGGCGTCGAGGGGACGCGCCACGTCGAAGACCCTGACATCCATGCCGGGCGGGGCGTAGCGGAGTTCGGCCGGGTCGATGTCGTTGACGGTGAGCGCGAATCCGAGCCGCTCGGTCTCGGCGCGCGAGAAGAACGGGTGGCGCCCGCCGCCGATCTCCAGCACGCGGTGGGCCGGAAGGGCGCGGATCAGCCCTTCCAGGGTCGGCTTGAGGCGCGTCCAGGCGGCCTCCGTGCGGCGGGGCAGCCTGTCGCTCCCGACGAGCTCCGCGAGGGTCGCGGCGCGGGCGGGCCCGTCCCCGACCCTCTCGGCGAGACTGGCGCTGAGAACCATGGCGGTCTCCCCTGTCTGGTCGGCGGACGGGATCCGGGCGCCGGACCGCCCGTCCGCAAGTCTGCGTGCAGGAGACGGCGTGTCTCGGAGCGCAACAAGTCAGGAATATCCGAGACTTCGCGGCGGCGGCGGCGTCCCGGACGCCGCTCCGCGGGCGGGATCCGGTGCATTCCGTACCCCGACGAGGCACCGCGCGACGTCGACGGACCGCCGGGCCGGGACATCAGCCCGAATTGGATGACGACGCGATCGACTGCCGCCTGGCGATCATGGCATCCGAGCCCGGATCCAAAGTCTTTCCGGCTGGCTTCGGCCATGGATCAATGCGCGAGGGTCAAACAATACAGTCAGAACAGTTCGTGCCTTCCACGCTCTCTCAACGTGCAGGCGCCGCCGCTGCAATTCGATTCATGAACCAGCCGCGCTGTGGCGACCTGCGCGCTTATCCACACCCTTGTGGGCGACCGGACCCGCTTCGCGGCGGATCGGCGGAGAGGTCGGCCCTCCCGACGGTCGGGCGGCGCGCGGCGCCCATCCACCTCCCTGGTCCGGACGAGAACCGCGTCGGCCGAAAGAGAGCCGGAGAAAGGGGGGCGTCGTCGCGCGAAGCCGCGACCCTCTCGGGGTCCGGCGCCGCGTGCGGGGTCAGCTGTAGACGCGCACGTGATCGACCCAGAGGTCGTAATAGCCGGACGGCGGCACCACGATCGGCCAGTCGTGGCTCATGGCGAGCGTCAGGAGCATGAAGAAGGGCGAGACGCGCTCGCGGCGGAAGAGCCCCGTCCGCATGGTCTCGGTCCCGTCGAAGGTGAAGACGATCTCGTCCTGCGTGACCGTCACCCCGTAATCGTGGAAGCCGAGCGCCGCATCCGGCAGGCCGGTGACGTTGCGCTGCTGCCGGCGGTAGCCGGTGCCCTTGGCGGCGGGCGGCGGCCAGTCGTGCGTCGTTGCCACGTAGGAGGTCGTCGCATGGCCGTAGCCCTCGAAGACGTCGATCTCGACGGCCCCGGCCTCCTCGCCGGCGCGGATGCTGGCCTGATCGAGGAGCCAGAAGGACGACCACGCCCCGGGCCCGGCCGGCAGCATCATCCTGGCCTCGAAATGGCCGGTCCGGAAGGCGCCGCTGGCCAGGCCGTCGGGAAAGGCCGAGGAGAGCTGCCCGCTGACCCAGGTCCGTCCCCAGCCGCGGGGATCCTGAAGGTCGGGGCAGTGCCGGGCCCGCAGCCGCAGGAACCCGTCGAACACCCCGTAGACGTCGCCGACCGGCTCGGGCGCGAAGAGGGCGGCCCCGAATTCCTGCCCGTCCGGCTTGGGCCCGAGGAACCACCGCTCGCGGGAGAGCGCCGTGAAGGGCTCGGCCCAGATCAGGCTGCGCCCATGGGCCGGGTGGCCCGGCGGGCGCTCCACGGGCGGCGAGGCGTCCCTCCCGTCCTGCACGAAGAGATGGACCCGCAGGTTGAGCGCCACCTTGAAGGTGTGGACGTCCGGTGGCGCGTCCCAGGCGTAGACGTCGACGACGAGGGGGCCGCGGGCCGCGCCGGTCAGGTCGACCATCGCGGCGAAGCGCCCCTCCGCATCCGGCACGGCCATGGTCCAGGCGCCCGCGATGACGATCGCGACGTTGCGCATGCCCGGGGCGATCCCGGTGAAGCGCACGCGCTCCGCCCTCACCCGCATGGCCTCGTCGGCGATGCGCGCGGTGAAGGGCTGCGGGCCGAGGAGCTGGTTGTAGGTCGCGACGCCGGTCGGGCCGGGGCTGAGGAGCTGGAGCGCGGGGCCGGACGGCGGCCCGCCCTCCCCCAGCCCCGCGGCGGCGACCGGGCGCAGGGCCGGGGCGCCGGCGAGGCCCGCGGTTCCGAGGAGCCGCAGCAGGGTGCGCCGCGCGAGCATGGGGACCTCCACGGCGTCAGGCGCCGGTGAGGGGAGCGGCTGGCGCTCCCCGCTCCATCCCGACCCCCCGCCCGCCCCCCCGCGCGGGCGAGGCCCGGCGCCGGGCGGGAAGCGTCGGCGCGGCCGCGAGGGCGGCGCCCACGAAGAACATCAGGCCGAGATCGATCGACGTGGCGGCAAAGCACGCCGCGACCGAGGTCGCCAGGCAGGCCGAGCCGGCCGCGCGGCGCACCGCCCGCAGGTCCGGGTCGGCCTCCGAGAAGGGCGCCGCGACGCAGCCGAGGAAGAAGAGCGCGTAGGTCGCGGTGCCCAGCGCCCCCAGATTCGACAGCGCCACCATGGCGATGCTGGAGGCCCGGGTGCTGCCGATGCCCGCCCCGAGCGCGTTGGTGTCGAGGAAGTTCTTGAACGCCTGGGTGTTCCAGCTCCCGCGCTCGGCCGCCGAACTCGTCGAGCCCTTCCTCAGGACGAGCTGGTCGAGGAGGTCCCACACGGTCGCGGAGGCCGTGTCGCTCAGGCCGATCGCCGCGAGCCCGCTCACCAGGAGCAGGGGGCCGACGACCAGGAACCGGAACCGCGCGCGCGGCATGCGCCCGGTGACCATCTGGGCGAGGCTCGCGACGCCGAGGATCACGCCGTAGATCGCCACGCTCGCGTAGGCGGTGGTGGAGGTCGACAGCAGGAGTGCGGCGAGGAGGCAGAGGGCGAGCGGCCCCGCGAGGCGCGACGGGTAGCCGTTGAGCCAGAGATTGGCCGAGAAGGCGAAGAGGAACAGCGTCGCTGCCGCGTAGGCGGAGGCCTCCGGGAAGGATCCGACGAGCCGCTTGATGCCGATCACCTCGGCCGTGTCGAGCATGCGGTAGGTCGCGTTGCGCATGAACGAGAGCCACTCCGCGGTCCCGGTCATGAAGGTGACGTAGTCGAGCGCCCCGAACGCGATGTCGGCGACGCCGCAGATCAGGAGCGCCCGGGTCAGCCAGGTCTTGCCCTCGCGGTCCGACGTGAAGGCGACGATGACGCAGAAGCACACGAGGTCGCCGATGAAATAGGCCGTCTGCGTCAGGTTTCCGCTCACCGGGGCGAGCGGCGTGAGGATCAGGCCGGGCCCCGTATCGGTGCGCGCCACCGTGAACACGTAGGTGGCGCCCTCCATGAGCCGCGGGACGAAGGCCGCCGCCAGCGCGCCGTACAGGGCCGTGATGAGGAGCCAGAAGCCGGGAAGCGGCCAGGCGAGCGCGGCGATGGCCCGGCGCGGAAAGGGCCTGCGGAGGGCGATCAGGATCAGGAAGCCGAGGAGGAGGTGGGCCGGCTGGAGGTTCGCCGACCCGAGCGCAGTGAGGACCGAGGCGGCGGCCGCCCCGAGCAGCGTGGCGAAGGGAAACAGGGTCAGCGCGACGCGCCGGCCGCCGGCGAGGCAGAGGAACCCGGCCAGGACCGTGGCGAGGCCGATCCACTCGAAGGTCATGCGCGGGCCGGGCTCACGCCGACCGCGGCACGGCGTGCAGCCGCGGGGCGCCCGGACGGGCCTCGGCCTCCGGCCGGAGCGGGGCGGCGGGCGGGTTCCGCTCGAACACGTAGTCGACGATCCCGTCGCCGGGGGCCTCGACCGGCCGCTTGACCACGAACGCGTCCTCGCCGGTGCGCGCGAGGTAGCGCCGCACCAGGGTGGCGCCGATCCGGTAGTTGTTCGGCAGCGCGGCGGCGGTGAAGCCGGCGGCGCGGAACCGCGCCACGTAGTCCCGCGACTCGGGCGCCATCTCGACGACGAGCGTGTGGAGCCGGGGGAAGGCGGCGAGGTTCTCCAGGATGTCGCCCAGGATCGGCCCCTCGGAACCCTCGACGTCGATCTTGATCAGGGCCACGTCGGCCGCGGCCTCGCCGAGGAGCGCCGAGAGGGGCCGGCCGGGCACGGCCGTGCGCCCGCCGCCGCCCGCCGGCCGGATCGTGTTCGCCCCGATGTTGCGCCGGCTGGTCTCGACGATCTCGACGAGGCAGGATTCGCCCGTGGCGGCCGCGTTGATCGGGGTCACGGTGGTGCAGCCGTTGAGGGTCAGGTTCCGGACGAGCTCGCGGTAGGTCACCGGCGAGGCCTCCACCGAGGTCACCCGCCCCTCCGGCCCCACCAGGTGGGCAGCGAGCAGGGTCACGTAGCCGACATTCGCGCCGACATCGACGACGCTCTCGCCCGGCCGCAGCCGCTGCCCGAGGTAATGCGTCAGGTTCGGCTCGTAGATGCCGAAGAAGTAGACCCGGCGCTGGATGAAGTCGCGGATGTCGCAATGCATGCGCGCCCCGAAGGCCGTCCGGCCGATCCGGTCCGGCCGGATCCAGCCGCTCACCCGCATGACCACCCGGGACAGGACGTCGACGGTGTCGACGAGGGACTCGAACCACACGGATTGCCTCCTGGGTCGGGGACGGGAGAGGGGGGCGGCGGCGCGCCTCACTCGGCGGCGGGCGCGAGGACGCGCGGCGACGGGTGCGGCAGGCTCGGGGCGGAGGCGGAGAGCACGGAATCCAGGTAGGCGCCCATGCGCTCCGCGAAGATCCGCTCCGAGAACCGCTCCGCGTGGCGCCGGATCGCCGCGGGGTCGAAGGGCATCCGCGACAGCCGCGCCTCCGCGTCGATCAGGGCGTCCACGCTCTGCTCGTGGAAGAACAGGCCGGTCTTCCCCTCGACCACGGTCTCGGTGGCGCCCCCGCGCCCGAAGGCCAGGACCGGGCGGCCGCTCGCCATCGCCTCCACGGGAACGATCCCGAAATCCTCCTCGCCGGGAAAAACCAGGGCGCGGCACTCGGCGTAGAGCCGCCGCAACTCCGGGAAGGGCTGCGGCCCCAGGACGGTGACGGTCGGTCCGGCGAGGCGCCGGAGCCGGTCGAGCATCTCCCCGCCGCCGACCACGACGAGGCGCCGCCCGAGGCGGTTATAGGCTTCGACCGCCAGGTCCGGACGCTTGTAGGGCACGAGTTCGCCGGCCAGGAGGTCGAAGTCGCCCGGCCCGGTCCCGACCGTGAAATCCTCGACGGCGACCGGCGGCGGGATCACGGTCGCCTCGCGCCGGTAGTAGCGGGCGATCCGGGCCGCGACGGTGGCGGAATTCGCCACGAAGTGATCCACGCGCTGGGCCGACAGCGCGTCCCAGTTGCGCACGTAATGCGCCGCTGGAAGCATCGCCCAGCGGGTGAGGCGGCCCGCGTCCCGGCGATAGTCGTGGAACATGTTCCAGACGTAGCGCATCGGCGAGTGGCAGTAGCAGACGTGGACGGAGCCGGGCGGCGGGATCACGCCCTTGGCGGGCCCGGACTCGCTGCTGAGGATGAGGTCGTAGCCGCGCAGGTCGAGCTGCTCAAGGGCCAGCGGCATCAGCGGCAGGTAGCGCTTGTAGAGCGTGGCGGCGCGGGGCAGCGACCCGATGAAGGTCTGCGTGACCCGGTGGCGCCGGATCACCGGGCTCACCGCCTCGGGCCGGTAGACGTGGGTGAACAGGTCGGCCTGCGGGAAGAGTCGGCAGAGAGCTTCGACGACTTTCTCGCCGCCGCGCATGCCGACCAGCCAGTAATGCACGATCGCGACCCGCATCCCCGTCCCTTCCTCGCGCCGCGGCCCCCGGAGGAGGTCCGGGGCGCCGTCTCGTTCCTCGCCGGCCCGCGCTCGGCACGGGCCGGGCGGGCCTCGCGCCGGACGGTCGCGGCTCCCGCGCAGATCGGCCGGTCCCTGCCTCCCGACGCCACCCGGATCGGGAGGGTCTGCGAGCCGGCCGGCGCAAGAGAAGACGGCCTCAGCCCCGGTCGGAAGCGGCCGGTTCCGTGCCGCTCATGAGACTAGGGCAGTCCTCTCGGACCGATCTACATGGTTTCGCCTTCGGTCTTGTCGGATTTTTCCCGACAACGTTCGGCATTGCCTCACTTCCCAGCCGCAAGTGCTTCGGCGACGGTCGGACGACCGCGGCACGGACGGGAGGACGCGGATGCCAGAAGCCGGAGAGTGGCCGACCATCGTGTCCTGCGACGTGTTCGACACGCTGCTGCTGCGCGATCTCTCCTGCGAGACCGACCGCTTCGCGGCGGTCGCGCACGAGGCGGTCGGGCGGATCGCCGCGCAGAGCGGGATCGCCGTCGACGTCGAGGCCGTGCTGCTCGCCCGGCTCGCCGCCCACCACTTCGCCTACCGGGCGCTCGACGCCCTGCATCCCGGCGGCGAGGTGCGGTTCGGCGACCTCGCGGACGCCATGGCGTCGATCCTGGGCCTGGGTCCGGCCGGGGCGGCGATCATCGCCGACGCGGAGATCGCCGTGGAGGCCTCGCACCTGCGCCCCAACCACCAGCTCATCGCCTGGCTCCGCGGCCAGGCGGCCGCGGGGGTTCGGATCATCGCCGTGAGCGACACGTGGCACGACGCGCAGACCATCGCGTACCTGCTCGACCGGGTCGCCCCCGGGAATCCAGTGGCGGCGATCTACACCAGCGCCGATTGCGACGCGACCAAGCGCCGGGCCGGCCTGTTCCGGCACGTGCTGGCGACGGAGGGCGTCGGGCCCGACCAGATCCTCCACATCGGCGACGATGCGGTGGCGGACGAAGCCCAGGCCAGGGCGGCGGGCCTGCGCACGAAGCGGGTCGTCCGGTCGGGCTTCGTGCGGTTCGGACGGCGGACCGGAACGCTCTGGGCGCGGATGCGCCGCCCCGTCCCCCTGCATTGAGGTGCGCGCAGCGATGACAGATCCCATAGCGCGCGCCGCGCAGGGCGGGGAGGACGGCGCGGCGGCCCACGCCTTCGGGCGTCGCGTGCTCGGGCCCATCCTGGCCGAGTTCGCGGTGCGGCTGTGGCTCTTCCAGCGGGTGATGCCGCGCCGGGAGGAGGCGTGCCTGCTGTTCTGCGCCCGCGGCGGCCTGCGCCTTCACCTCGTCTACGCCCGGGTGCTCGCCCGCACCGGCCTGCCCGCCCTGCTGCCGGCCGCCGACCTGATGGTCTCGCGCCTCGTGGCGGCCCGGACCGTGATGCCGGTTCCGACGGCCTCGCTCCTCGATGAAGTTGGCCGGGAATTCGCCGGCCGGCCGATGCGCGAGGTCGCCGCTGCGCTGGCCCAGGTCGGCGATCTGGGCCTCGGCCCGGCCTGGGACGCGCCGTTCGACCGGGAGGCGTTCGCCCGGCTCGTCGGGGAGCCGGAGGCCGCGCGCCTGCGCGAGGCGGTGCAGGTGCAGGACCAGGCCTTCCGCCGGCACCTCGCGGCGGCGACCGGCGAGCGGTCGACCGCGGTCCTGTGCGACACGGGGCTCTACGGCAGCACCCTGCGGCTCCTGCGCGACGGCGTCCCGGCGCACCGATGGGTCGCGGTGCACTTCGCGCGCTGCAACTACAAGGGCTATCCGGCCCCGCATTTCGCCGCGACCGTCGGGCTCTGCGTGGAGCGGGACGGCTACGCCCCCTGGAACGCGCGGACCGGTGTGCTGCGGTTCTGGCACCTGATCGAGGCGATGCTGGAGCCGGACCTGCCGAGCGTGCGCGTCTTCACGGACGGGCCGCTCCCGCGCGCCAACCTGGAGCGCGAGGGGTGGCGGGACGCGGTGCCGCCGACGCGCCCGGGCCTGTTCTCCGGCGCGCTCGCGCATCTCGACACGCTCGGACCCGGCGATCTGGCGCGCGTCGGCCCCGAGGCCGAGGCGGCGTGGCGCCGCCTGCGCCGGGCGGTGACCCGGCCGGGCCCGCGGGAGGTCGCGGCCCTCGCGGTGGCGGACCGCTCGCGCGATTTCGGCCGCGCCGAGACGGTGCCGGCCTTCGGCACCGGCGCGGCGCCGATCCGGGCGAGCCTTTGGCGCGAGGGCGCCCTGCGCCAGCGTCATCCCCGGTTCGCGGCGCCGGCGCTGGCGCTCCTCGAACTCGGCCACGCGGGCCGTGCGGTCCTGCGCGAGGCCGGCTCCGCCCGCGCCGCGCCCGCCCCCGACCCCGCCTCCCCCCTGCTGCCGCTCGGGTCGGTTCCCTGAGCGTCACCGCCCTTCCGCGGACCGTGAGGCCTTGAGCGATGAGGATCCTCCACCTCGCCAACCACTGCGACGATGTCGGGAACGGCATCATGAACGTGGCGGTGGACCTCGCCTGCTGCCAGGCCGCGGCGGGCCACACGGTCGCGCTCGCGAGCGGCGGCGGGGGCAGCTTCGCCCCCCTCCTCTGCGCGCACGGCGTCGAGACGGTGCATCTGCCCCAGAACTGGCGCCGGCCGCTCGGGTTGCCGCGGGCCGTCGCGGGCCTGTGGTCGCTCGCGCGGCGCTTCCGGCCCGACGTGGTCCACGCCCACATGATGACCGGGGCGGTGCTGGCCCGGGCGGTGCGGGGCGGCGCCCCCTGGGGGCTCGTGACCACGATCCACAACGACTGGCAGCGCAGCGCGGTGGTGATGGGGCTCGGCGACAGGGTGATCGCGGTGAGCGACGCGGTGGCGGCCCGCATGGCGCGGCGCGGTATCGCCCGGGAACGGATCGACGTGGTGCGCAACGGCGCCGTCGGCTCGCCGCGCCGGCCGCCCCGGACCGGGCCCCGGGCCGATCTCGGCCGCCCCGCGCTCCTCACGGTGGCGGGCCTCTACGACCGCAAGGGCATCGGCGACCTGATCGCGGCCTTCGACCGGCTCGCCGACCGGCACGCCACCCTCACCTTGACGATCGTCGGGGACGGGCCCGAGCGGTCGCGCTTCGAGGCGCAGGCGCGGGCGAGCCGGGGCGCCGACCGGATCCGCTTCACCGGCTTCGTCGCCGACCCGCGGCCGTATCTCGGCGCCGCCGACATCTTCGTCCTGGCGTCGCGCGACGAGCCCTTCGGCCTCGTCCTGGCCGAGGCGAGGGAGGCGGGCTGCGCGGTGGTCGGGACGCGGGTCGGCGGCATCCCGGAGGTGCTGGAATCGGGGCGGGCCGGGCTCCTGGTGCCGCCGCGGGATCCGGTGACCCTGGCCGATACCCTCGACGGGCTGATCTCCGATCCCGCCGCGCTCGCCCGCTGGCGGCAGGCCGCGCGGGAGGGACTCTCGTGGCTCGACGTCCGGCGGGCCGCCGCCGAGACCGTGCAGGTCTACGAGCGGGCCGCGCGGGCACGGCGCCCCCGCCCGTCGGCCCCGATCCCGGTCGGCGGCTGAGCCGATGGCCGGACGCTTCGCCCGCAACTCCGTGTTCGGCACCCTCGCGGGTCTCGCCACGGCGCTCGGCAGCTTCCTCGGCATGGTCGTCGTCGCGCGCCTGCTCGGCCCGGACGGCACCGGGACCGTGGCCTACGCGCTCTGGATCCTGACCCTGGCGGTGACCTTCTGGGACCTCGGCATCCACCAATCCCTGTGCCGCTTCCTGCCGGACCTCACCGCCCGCGGCGAGGGAACGGAGGCCGACGCGCTGGCGGCGTGGCTCCTGCGGCCGACCCTGGGGCTCGCGGCGGCCGGGACGGGCCTGTTCGTCCTGCTCGGCAGCGGCGACCCGTCGGGCGCACCGGCGGGCGGGACCGCGAGCGCGGGGTGGGGCGGAACCTGGTCCGCCATCGCCGCAGTCTTCCTCCTGCAATTCCTCGCCAGCTTCGGGATCGGCCGCCTCAAGGGCCTGCAGCGCTTCGACTGGGCGGCCGCCTGCACGGCCGCGGGCCTGCCGCTGCAGCTCGCGGCGGTCGCCCTCGGGGCGTGGTTCGCGGGAGCGGACGGCGCCATCGCGGGCTACGGGGCGGCCAGCCTGCTGCCGCTCGCCGCCTGCGCGGGCGCGCTGCGCCCGGGGGCCGCGCGGCTCGACCGGGTGCTGCGGACCCGCGTGATCCGCTACGCCCTGTACTCCTGGGGCGCCGCCCTCACGGCCGCGATCGTCTGGTCGCGCCTGGAGATCTTCTTCCTGCAGCGCTATTGCGGCTCGGAGGCCGTGGCGCTGTTCACGATCGGGTTCACCTTCTCGAACCTCGCCGCGCAGGGGCCGGTCCTGCTGACGGGCGGGCTCCTGCCCTATTTCGCGGAGAATTACGGGCAGCAGCGCCGGGACCGGATCGCCAGCGCCTACGCGACCGCCACGCGCCTCCTCGCGTTCCTGCTGTTCCCCGCCTGCCTCGGCCTCGCGGCGATCCTGCCGGTGCTCCTCCCCCTCGTCTACGGCGCGGCCTACGCGGCCGCCGTCCCGGTGGCCGCCATCCTGGTGGTCGGCGCCGTGGCCGGGGCGACCGGCGCCGTGGGCTCGCAGATGATCTACGCCCACGAGCGCAGCGACTTCATCTTCGCGAGCGGCCTCGTGGGCGCGGCGCTCACGGTCGCGGCCGGATTCCTCATCGTGCCGCGCTTCGGCATGATGGGCGCGGCGCTCGCCCGAATGGCGATCCACGGGGTGATGGTGGGGATCGGCGCGTGGTTCATCACCCGGCGCTTCGGCTACCCGCTGCCGCTGCGCGCGCTCGGCCGCCTTCTGCTGGCCGCCCTCCTGTCGGCCGCCGCCGCCGGCGCCGTGATCCGGGCCGCGCCGGTGCCCGCCGCCCTCCCGGCGGCGATCGCGGCCGGGATCCTGGCCTACGCCCTCGCCGTTCGCCTCCTGCACGCGCTCCCGCCCGACGACACGGCGCGGCTCAGCGCCCTCGCGAGCCGGCTCCCCGGACGCGCGCGGGGGCCGCTCTGCAACCTGATCGGTCTGCTCTCCCCCCGGCGGGCCTGACCGGTCGGGCATCCGTCCCGCGATCCAACGAGAAGGCCCACCGATGCTCCACGATCCGATCCGCCTGTTTCGCGCCCTGCGCCGGCGGCTCCTGCGGCTGACCCCGTTCCTCGACCTCCAGGTCCGCTACGACGCCATCGACCGCCCGCAATTCGCCTACGGGCTCTACCTCGCGGCCCGGCAGGCCCGGGCGCTCGGCCACGAGGCGATCAGCGCGATCGAGTTCGGGGTGGCGGGCGGGAACGGCCTCGTCGCCCTCGAGACCGCGGCGGCGATCATCGGCGCGGGAACGGGCGTGCGCATCGACGTCTACGGCTTCGACACCGGCACCGGAATGCCGCCCGCCCTGGACTATCGGGACGCGCCCTTCCTCTGGCGCAGCGGTCAGTTCCGCATGGACGTCGAGGCCCTGCGCGCCCGCCTGCGCCGCGCGCAGCTCCTCATCGGCGACGTCGCCGCCACCATCGAGCAGTTCGTCGGCAACGACCCCGCCCCGATCGGGTTCGTCTCGTTCGACATGGACTACTATTCCTCGACCATCAAGGCGCTGGCCCTGTGCGACCGTGGCCACGAGCGGTTCCTGCCGCGGGCGATCTTCTACTTCGACGACATCGTGGGCGACGACAGCGAATTGCACTGCGAGTTCATCGGCGAGCTGCTGGCGATCCGGGAGTTCAACGCGGCGCATCCGGACATGAAGATCGCGCCGATCCACGGGCTTTCGGCCAAGCGCCCGATCCCCGACCACTGGCACGCCAAGACCTTCGTGCACCACCGCTTCGCGCATCCGCGCTACTGCGACTTCGTGGGCGAGCGGGCGGATTGGCAGATGCCCCTGCGGCCCTCCCGCGCCTGGGCCTGGGCGTGGCGGTCGGCCTAGAGCCTGTCATCGCCCGCACCCAGCTTTTAGGTCCAATGCCACTCGACCTGCGCGGCCGCGCGCCGCTCGGCGAGCCAGGCGGCCACGATCTCCTCGCGCAGGGCGCCGCGGGTCTCCTCGTCGAGTGCGGCCGGGGCGCGGCCGAGCACCTCGACGAGGCGGAGATTCCCCCCGGACCCGAACGGCCCCAGGATCGCCCCGGGCGGCGCCTCCCGCACGGCCTCGGGCAGGCGATGCGCGAAGCGCGTCGCGAGAGCGCCCCCGAACCGGGGCAGGTCCGCCCCCTCCGCGACGGCGCAGGCCGCCGCCGCCAGCCCGACCTCGCGCGCCTGCGCCAGGAGCGCCGCGGCCGCCGGGGCGTCCAGGCCCTCGACCTCGATCAGCCGGACCCGGTCCCAGCGCCCCCGCTCCGCCTCGAAACGCGGGGCGATCTGCGGCTCGGCCAGGGCGTCCTTGAACCGGCGCACCTCCACGGTCAGCGTGAGCAGCGCCTCGAACTGCTCGGCGTTCAGCCCGCTCTCCTCCAGCCAGCGCAGCATGTCGGCGGCGGCGTGGAGGCCGCGCGCCGCCCGGAAGCGGTCGGCCGCCTCCTGCAGCTCCGCGGCGCCGACCTCCGGCCCGTCCTGGCGCAGGGCGGCGAACAGGATCTTCTGGTCGATCAGGTCCGAGACGAGGTCGGGATGGGCCTGCGCCGAGACGCGCAGCTGCCGCAGGGCCTCCTGCACGGTCACGCTCTCGCCGTCGACGGTGAGCACGGCGTTCGCCGCCCAGTGCTGCGCCTGCGCCACCAGCCAGGGCACCCCGTCATCCGCCCGCCAGCACAGGCCGAGCGTCCCGCCCTCCGGGTCGTCGAGCATCAGGTCGTACTCGATCCGCGCCGAGCCCGGCTCGCGATGCACCATGAGCTGCGGGCGCAGGTCCGGCCGCGCCGCGCCCCAGGCCGCGATCCGCGCGCGGGCCTCCGGCACCCCCGCCCGGCCCGGCGGAAGGTCGCGCAGGAGTCGCGCCGCCTCGCGCAGGGTGAGGCCCTCGAAATCGTCCCGCATGCCAGCCCTCCTGGTCCCGCGCCTCAGCCGGACGCGCCCGTGAGATGGTCGATGACCGCCTCGGCGATCGGCAGGCCGGTCAGATCCTCGATCCAGCCCCACTGCCCGTTGGGGTTGATCTCCAGGAACACGTACTCGCCCTCCGGGGTCAGAATCAGGTCGACGGCGCCGTAGCTCAGCCCGAGCTCCCGCATCAGGCGCAGGCAGCGCTCCGCCACCGGCTCCGGCAGGGCGTGCGGGCTGTACCGGACGGTCTCGTCGCTGACGTGGCGCCAGTCGTGCCGCGTGGCGCGGTGGGCCTGGGAGCCGATCTCGACGGCGAAGACATGGGTTCCGACCAGGGTGACCCGGAGCTCCACGCGCTTGCGCACGTAGCCCTGGAAGATCACCGGCGCGTGGCGCACCGAGCGGACCGCGAAGGCGTCGCGGCGCGAGACCGGCCGGGTGTAGCTGACGACGTGGTCCTCGCCGTCGAGGCTGAGTTCGAAGGGCGCGAGCGACTTGCTGACGAGCCCGTCCCCGTGCGTCCCGATGAAGGACAGGACATCCTCCGGGTGGTTGGTCACGAGCGTGTCGGGCAGCCGGAAGCCGAGGCGCGCCGCGAGGGCGAGCTGCAGGATCTTGTTGCGGGCCCGCCGGTCCACGGCCGGCGTCGCCGGCAGCCAGCGGCAGTCGAGGGTGTCCCAGAGCCCGGCGAGGAAGCGCTCGCCGACGCTCTCGACGAAGGCGCGGTGGGTGGGATCGGTGACCGCCGGGCCGGCCCTCGGCTCGCCGGGGCGGCGGTTCCAGACGCCGGTGACCGCCGAGAGGTCGTGCGCGCGGCCGTCCACGTGCAGCACGCGGCGCACCACGCCGCCGCCGTCGAGGGCGATGCTGATCTCGGCCTCGCCGGGATAGCGGGCCGGATCGAACCAGAGGTAGGGGATGCCGCGGGCCTCGAGCTTCGGGACGACCATGGGCACGTGCGCGTCATCGGGGCGACTGAGGATGAGCAGCATCGGCGGCCTGCCTCTCGACGCGCGAACAGTCGAAACCCCGCCCCGAGAAGATGTCGTCCCGCGGGCCGGCCGAACCGGGGCGTGCTGCCCAGTCTTCGCAAAGTGCCACTCCGGCCCCTCACATGCAATCGTTCGGCAGGCCAGCAGACGTCGTGGTGATGGTGAACGAAGGGGCCCGACGGGACCGGATCGCTCCCCCCCGTCAGGCCCACGGAAGGATGCTCCCGGCCGGCTCAGCAATCGTCGCAGCAGCCGCCGCTGCAGGTGGCGCGGGCCGACATCCGGCCCCCGGCCACGAAGAGCAGGTCGTCGTCGGCCAGCGCGCCGGCCTCGACGCGGGTGCGCCCCTTCTCGTCGGACGCCTCGGTCCGCGCGGCGAGGTCGCGGATCGCGATCTTGTTGAACAGGCCGGAGGCGCGGGTCTGAACGGTCTTGCTGGTGGTGGTCATCGCTCGATCTCCATCGATGTGAATTAACTGGATTTCCTGCCCGAATGGGCATGTTTTCGAGAGCCCGCGGCGACCAATCTCCCGATCTTCCGAAGTCGTTTCGGGCGCCAGCTCTTGATGTGATGGTGTAGATTCCCGGGACCGGACTTGCGGTGCACTTACGCACCCCCGGTGTCCGCCGGCCTCGCGGCCGAAACCGGCACCGCGCAGGCCCGGCGGTCGGGGCGGACCCGCTCCACCCTGCGACCCGATTCGACGAAGCCCTTCGGGGAGGCCCACCAGGGCGCCGATTCGGGACAGGTCGAACGGATTAAGCTCCGCGTTCTTCCGAATCGCAGCGTTTTATGGCAATTTCGAACGCAGAAATGTTGCTAGACCGAGTATCGAATCGCTACCTTGATTGATGCTGGACGCATCGTTGACCGCGGAAGTGCGCTAGAGGCAGTCCAACGTTAGTCTTTCGTTCACTTTTTTATACGCACAAACGAGAGAACTAGCAGCATTCGCAGGTTCTCGATGTCGGTCGGCGGCAGCAACAGTCTCGTGCTCCGGATGGCGGAGGACGCCTATCAGGGCGACGCGCTGGTGGAGGTGTTCGTGGACGGACAGCGAGTCGGGGATGCCCGCGCGGTCACCGCCCGGCACGCCGCCGGCCAGTGGCAGGACATCACCTTCACGGGTGACTTCGCGGCGGATCCGCAGAGCGTGGAGGTCCGCTTCATCAACGACGCCTGGGGCGGCACCGCCGACGCGGACCGCAACCTCTACGTCCAGAGCCTCGTCCTCGGTGACCAGACCTTCCAGGCCACGGCGGCGACCAACCACGCGGGCGGGACGGTCGGCGGCGCGGCGGCGCTGATGTCGACCGGTTCCCTGGTCTTCGACACCGCCGTCCAGCCCGCGACGCACAGCCTGACCTTGCGCGTGGCCGAGGACGCCTACCAGGGCGACGCGATGCTGGAGGTCTGGGTCGACGGGCAGCGGATCGGCGACCGGCAATCCGTCACCGCGCGCCATGCGGCCGGCCAGTGGCAGGACATCACCGTCACCGGCGCCTTCGCGGCGGACCCACACTCCGTCGAGGTCCGCTTCGTCAACGACGCCTGGGGCGGCACCGCCGATACCGACCGCAACCTCTACGTCCAGAGCCTCGTCCTCGGCGACCGGACCTTCCAGGCCGCGGCGGCGACCAACACGGCCGGCGGGACGGTCGGCGGCGCGGCGGCGATGCTGTCGAACGGCAGCCTGACCTTCGACACCACCGCGCCGGCCCCGCGCAGCCTGACGCTCCGCGTGGCCGAGGACGCCTACCAGGGCGACGCGGTCATGGAGGTCTATGTCGATGGGCAGCGCGTCGACTCCCAGGCGGTCACCGCCCGGCACGCCGCCGGCCAGTGGCAGGACATCACGCTGACGGGCGCCTTCGCGGCGAACCCGCAGAGTGTCGAGGTCCGCTTCGTCAACGACGCCTGGGGCGGCACCGCCGACACCGATCGCAATCTCTACGTCCAGAGCCTCACGATCGGCGGAACGACCCTCCAGGCCGCACAGGGCCGCAACGGCGCCGGGACCACCAGCGGCGGCGTCGCCGCCATGATGTCGAACGGCAGCCTGACCTTCGACCTCACCGCGGCGGCCGGCGCAGCCGCCGCGCCGGCGGCGCCGGCGGTAGCCGACCCGGTGTCGGGCGGTCCGGTCACGGGAGGGCCGGGCCAGGTCGCGGTGGCGGACCCGACGGGTCCGGGCCTCGCCCTCCTCGGCGTCAACCTCGCCGGGGCCGACTTCGCCGCCGGCAAGCTGCCCGGGATCCTCGGCACGGACTACACCTACCCGACCACCCAGGAACTCGACTACTACGCGTCGAAGAACCTCAACGTCATCCGCCTGCCCTTCCTGTGGGAGCGTCTGCAGCCCGTGGAGGGCGGCCCGCTCGCGACGAGCGAACTCGCCCAGATCGACGCGGTCGTGTCCGCGGCCGCGAGCCGGGGCTTGAGCGTGATCCTCGATCCGCACGATTACGGCTCGGGCTACGGGAACGCCATCGGCAGCGCCGGCACGCCGAATTCGGCCTTCGCGGATTTCTGGGGCAAGCTGGCGGGCCACTTCGCCGGCAGCCAGAACGTCATCTTCGGGCTGATGAACGAGCCGAACGCGCAGAGCGCCACGCAGTGGCTCGGCTCGGCGAACGCCGCGATCGCGGCGATCCGCGGCGCCGGGGCGACGAGCCAGGAGATCCTGGTCCCGGGCGCCTACTGGGACGGCGCGCAGAGCTGGCTGAGCAGCGACAACGCCGCGGTGATGGGCACCGGCGTGGTCGATCCCTCGAACAACTACGCCTTCGAGGTGCACCAGTACCTCGACGCGGACAGTTCCGGCACCCACGCGGGAGTGGTCTCCTCGACGGTCGGCGTCGACCGCCTGACCGGCATCACCCAGTGGGCGGAGGCGACCCACAACCGCCTCTTCCTCGGCGAGACCGGGGTGGCGCAGGACGCCACCAGCCTCCAGGCCCTCGACGGCATGCTCTCCTACATGGACCAGCACGCGGTCTGGCAGGGCGCGACCTACTGGGCGGGCGGGCCCTGGTGGGGCGACTACATGTTCTCGATCGAGCCGACCGGACTCGGGACCGGGCACGTCACCGACAAGCCTCAGATGGCCGTCTTGGAGAAGTACGCCCCGTGACGTAGGTTCGCGCCCCCGGCCGCCCTTCCGCCGGCCGGACCCGAGTCGCGATGCCCGTCTCCCTTCCCCAGCACTTCCGGCAGGCCGTCCGGCCGGGCCTGTCGCCGCTCGGGTTGCTGCGCCTCCTGGCCTGTGCCTGGCGTCTGCGCCGGCTCGAGGCGGCGATGGCGCGGGCGCAGGCGGCGGGCGAGGCCGGGCGGCTGACGGACCTCGCCGAAAGCTGGGTAGCGGCGCACGAGGAGGCGGCGCGCCGGTTCGGCATCCCGGTGCCGCCGGAGGTGCCGGCCGCCCGGGCCGCGCTCGACGTCTGGCTGCGGCGGGACCGGCCGCGCCTCGACCGCGAGATCCGCCGCCTCGCCTGGGCCGAGGCGCGCGAGCAGCGCGCGCACGAAGCCGGCGACGCCCGCGCCGCGGCGGCGGCCCGACGCCTCGGGCAGGCGGCCTGCGACCGGATCTCCGCCCTGTCCCGGGAGATCGACGGGCGCTGACGCGGCCGCGGTTGCCGCTCCCGCGAGGCGCGTGATAGAGCGGAGCCTCCCCCGCACAATGCTGAATGGCGAGACGCGGGCTGCCGTCGCTCCGCGGTCCCGTCATGGTCCTGCTCGCATCCCTCGTGGTCCTCGTGGCGCTCGGCGCCGGCATGGCGCGGGTCTGCCCGTTCCTGCCGATGCTGCTCGCCAGCGTGCTGGTCTATCTCGGATCGGCGATCGGCCTCGTGCTGTGGGGCGAATCCCTGCTGCGGGCGCTCGGGCTCGCCGTCCTGGCGCTCGTCGCCCTGCAGGTCGGCTACGTGGTCGCGGGCGTCGCGCGGGAGGCGCTGACCGGCCGAGTCACGCGCGCCGATCGCGGCCGGACCGGGACGCTCCCGACCGGGCGGCGCGGCTCCGGGGAGCCGCCCCCGGGGCTGCGCTAGAGCATTTTCCGACGAAGTGGATACCGGTTCGTCGCAGAAAATGCGCAAAAATCATAGACCTAGAGCAGTGTCCGATTGCAACGTGATCGGATACTGCTCTAGGGACTGTCCCGCCGCGCCGCGGACCGATCCGGGATTGGACGCACGGCTTGGTCGAACGCCGTCCGCAGGCGTCGCGGGCCGAGCTGGGCGGAGCCGGCTCCGGGGTACGACGGTCCGGCTCGATGGAAACCGGGTCGCGATGCGGTGAGACGGCCTGATTTTCAGGTAAAACGCGCCCTTTTCCGGACGAGGGCAGCGTCAGCGGAAGGAGATCCGGAAACCAGCCCGAGACTCTGCCGCGAAGCGGCTCCGACTTCCAGGACCGTCGTCGAAAAGGCGGTCGCTTCGCGAAGTCTTGCGCTGGTTTCCGGGTCGCATTCCGCTGTCGCTGCATGCGCCCGGAAAAGGGAGAACCCGTAGCGGGGCGTGTGTCTCCTGGTTTGATCCGCCCGGATCCGCCGCGCGGGTGGAAACTCGTACCCGGCCGAGGATGCCGACCCTCGCGATTCAGGGCGGGCTCCCTCCGTTCGTCGGCCCGAGTGCCGCGAGGCGCCGCCCGAGGAAGCCCCGCACCGCGTCGCGATCCCGCTCGGCCTGGGCGTTCCAGCGGGCGAGGTTGCGATGCGCGGCCGCGCGCGCCTCCGCCCGCCAGTCCGGCCGGGCGAGCCGGGCGGCGAGCGAGGCCGCCGCCGCCTCCGGGTCGTCGGGCGCGAAGACGTGCCCGGACTCGCCGAGCACCTCCCGGAAGACGGGCTTGTCCGGCGCCGCCACCATCAGGCCGCCGAACTGCACCTCCAGGAGCGGGAGCCCCAGCCCCTCGTCGTGCGCGGCCGTGAGGAACAGGTCGAACTCCCCGATCGCCGCCCGGGCCGCCGCGTCGTCGAGGAAGCCGAGCTGGACCACGTGCGGCAGCGCCGCCAGGGCCTCCGCGTCGCCGCCCCAGCCCGGACGGCCGATGATCCGCAGCTCCACCGGCCGGCCGAGCCGTCGCGCCAGGGCCGCGCAGAGGGCGGCCGCGCCCCGGTAGTTCTTGCGCGGCTCGATCGTGCCGAGCGCCCCCACCACCAGCGGCCGCGCCGGATCGCGCACGTCCTCCCGCGGGGCCACCCCGCCGAGGCCGAACACGTCCCGGATCGGCGGCCGGTAGGGCAGCACGGTGGCATCGGGGCGCAGCCAGGGCCGCAGGGCCGCGCCGGTCGTCTCGGAATTGACCAGGAAGGCCGTCAGCCGGCGCAGCGCCAGGCGGAACGGCTCCGCCATGTAGAGCTTGGCCGCCCGGTTGAGTTCGTGCCGCCGGGTGAGCAGGAACAGGTCGTGGACGTAGAGGACGCTGCGCGCCGGCAGGGCCGCGAAGAGCGGCGACGGCGGATAGCCGGAGAACACCCACAGCGTCCGCCCGTGGCGCAGGGCCGCGGCCGGCATGCGGAGCATCTGCTCCAGCATCATGGCGGGGCGGGAGGCGCCCGCCTCCCAGCCGGCGACGGGCAGCGGCGCCAGCGCTTCCTCGCAGAACAGTTCCCGGGTGATCCGCTCGATGCCCGAGGCGCGCCGGGACAGGTGCGTGCGGTCGACGACGAGGGTGGGGCGCCCGCCCAGCCCCGCGGCGCGGGTCCCGCTCATGCGCCGTCCGCGCGCAGGGCCGCGTCGCCCTCGCTCTCCAGCATGCCCTTGATCAGCCACAGCAGGGAGGCGGTCTTGATGCTCAGGAATCCGTAGCTCACCAGGGCGTTGAAGGTCACGTAGAGGCAGAGCGCGTGCGCGTAGCGGATCTGCTCGCGCGTGCGGTAGCGGGTCGAGAAGGCGCAGTAGAGCCAGAAGGCGGCGAGCCCCGCGAGCGACTGCGTGGTGATGACGTAGCCGACGCCGCTGTCCACGGCCTTGGAGATCAGCTTCTCCGACAGGCCGAGGAATTCGGGCACGTCGTAGGCGCGCAGGAGATCGACCGTCCAGGCGATCCGGCCCGAGAAGTCGTCGCTGCCGCCCGCCTGCCCGGTGAGGCCGACGAACAGGAAGGCGCAGAGCAGCGCCCCCGGCAGGTACAGCACCGGCGTCGCCCGCGGCAGCAGGTGCCACAGGCGGGTGGCGATCAGGATCATCACGAAGGCCACCAGGGCGAGCCGCCCGTCGCAGGCCACCATCAGGAAGAAGTTGCTGGACAGCAGCAAGACCCGCGCGGCCACCGAGAGCTTCTCCCAGCGGGAGAAGACGTAGGCCGCGATGATCACGCAGTAGCCACCGAGCGAGACCGGTTCGAGGAAGACCGAGGAGACGCGGTGGGCGTCCATGAACTGGTCGGCGATGCTCAGGAAGCGGGCATCCGGGCGCGTCGCGCTCACGAACAGGTCGGACTCGGTGTTCCAGAAATCGGCCTCGGTGAGCCCGCGGGTGGCGATGAAGTAGTCCTTGACCCGAAACAGCGCCGAATAGGCCTCGACGTTGAAGGCTTCGAGCATGCCGACCACGACGACGACCGCGTGGATCCCCGCGAGGTAGCGGTCGAAGAGCCGCGTGCTCGCGCACAGGCCGAGCATCATGAAGACCGGCGCGATGAGGATGTCGCGGAAGTACTTCACGCTCGTGGCCGGGTCGACCGCGATGGCGCGCACGGCCATGAACAGGAAGAGCCACGCGATCAGCGCCACCGAGAGCGCCATGCTGGGCCGGTAATGCGCGGCGGCGACGAGCAGGGCGGCGCCCATCACCAGGATCTCGCACCCGATCACGATGCCCGGGGAGAGCCCCGTGACCGAGCCGTTGACGACGGCGAGGGCGGCGTTGAACAGCATCGCCGCGCCGAGGATCCAGAACGGCACGTGCGCCAGCAGCACCGTCGCCGGGCGGGACCCGGCGAGCGCCGCCGCGGCGCCACGGGGCGCCCGCAGGAGGGACGCGGAGGTCGCGGACATGGGGCCTTCCGAAGCGAGGGCGGGGACGGGCGCGGTCAGCGGGTGGGCACCTCGGGCGCCTCCTCCGCCTGCAGCGCGATCTCGACCACGTCGCCCGGCTGGAGTTCGGTGTCGAAATCGGCCGGCAGGCGGGTCCTCGTGCCGCCGGACTTGCGGAAGATCGTGATCTGCGGCTGGCTGTCGAAGCCGCGCACGAGCTGCGACTTCACCATCCCGGTGTAGCGCAGCTTCTCGCTGGCGGCCTGGAGGCGGCTGCGGATCGTCGCGAGCTTGGCGGTGCTGTCCTGGATCTCGCGCAGCACCTCCAGGCGCCGGTTGTCGTCCACCCGCTGGAGCTTGCGGCCGAGATCGCCCTTCTCGCGCTCGACCGAGGCCAGGAGCGCCGTGGTCTGAAGGGCGCGGGTCGCGGAGAGCAGCACCGTCCGGCGGGCCTCGACGAGGCGCGGCATCGGCACGTTCCCGCGGTCGAAGAGCTGCTGGTAGCGCTGAAGATCCTCGGTGTCCGACTGGACGCCGGCCTTCTCGCGCCGCTCCTGCTCGGTGAGGACGCTGGCGCGCTCGCTCTCCTTGGCGGCGGCGTCGGTCAGGTAGCGCTTCTCCTTGGCGATGTCGTCGCTGCGGGTCGCCAGGATCGCCCGCTCGCCCTCCGACAGCTCCTTGGTGAGGGAGGGCGCCACCGGCGTGTCGATCACCGCCTTGCGGTCCGGGTCCGGCTTGCCGTCGAGCTCGGCCTTCAGCCGCGCCAGCCGCTGCTGCTCCTTGGCGTAGTCGATCCAGGCCGTGTTGTACTCGTCGCGCAGGCTCGCGAGCTGCAGGAACGGGTTCTCCATCTTGAAGCGCAGGATGTCGAACCCGCCCGCCAGCGCGATCGTCTGGCGCACCGTCATCCCGGGCCGGAAGGGTTGTTCGCCCGGCTTGGCGATGTCGCCGTTCAGGTAGACGGGCCGGAATTCGAGGATCGAGACGTTGATCTCCGAGGCCGACAGGATCAGCGGAAATTCCCGGCCGTCGTCGGTGCGGCGGCGGATTTCCTTCGAGGGCAGGAGCGACTGGATTCGCGCGCGCGCGTCGGCGAGCGTGAGGCCGCCCACGCGGACCTGGCCGACGAGCGGGACCGTGACCTCGCCGTCGCCGTTGACCACGCTCTTCGCCTTGAGTTCGGGAACCGCGACGGCCTCGACGGAGAGCACGTCGCCCGGCGCGATCAGGTAATCCGCGGCGGCGCGGCCGGGCAGTCCTGCTACGGCTGCTCCGAGGAGCAGCCCGCCGAGGGCACGTCCTGCGACTCGGCGGATCGACCGAGGGCGCGGGGCCTCATGCGACATGCACGGTTCTCCTTCTGTCGGCGGGCCTCGCGGCGAGGCCCGAGGGGCGTCCGGCGGGCTCGGCGGCGAGCCCGGGACTTTCGTGGCGGACGATCGGGCTCCGCGGCCCCGACCGGGGGCGGGGTCCGCGACACCCGCGGTCGACGACGCCACGCGGTTTGCGCCCCGAGGATCCTCGACCCTCGACGCCGCCGTCGGTCCGGCCCGGTCAACGGGACCCTCCCCATCCGGAGAGCACCCCGCCCTTGTGCGACGCACAAGGTCGTCGCACGAAAGAGCCCACGCGGGCGGCGCCCGAGACCCGGCTGGAAAGACACCTCGCTGGGGATTCGTTCCAATATTTTTCGCGTTGCACAAGGTGCGTTCACGTCGCTGCCGCTGCGATCACCCTGCTCACCAATCAAGCGGACAATCTCGGCGGGTCTGATGCGGTCGCCTCAACGAGCAGGACGGTTTCTGTATCTTACACAGCAATATTTATGCCGGTTCGGCGAGATCCGGTTCGGATCGACAGTTTCATGACAATCTTACCCGCACGAGTGCATGGCAGGCATGCGCGAGTGTCATGGAGAAGTGTCCAAGTGCAGATCGGGAATAGGACTTTTTTCCTTATCATCGGTCATACCCTGCACGATCGCTGCCAAAACTGCGTTCGGCACGGCTGACGGACAATCAAACAGACCCTCCCGGCGCAATCTAGTCATGCTCATTGTGCATCTCTGTATCGCTTACCGCGCATGCCTGACGCGGCCGACAGTCTCAGCCGGATGGGGGAGGATCTACTATCCAGACGGACTAATGCGCGAGATCCGAAATCCGCCTCGCGCCAGGAACCCTCTCGCGTTGCAACAAAAATCGGATGCCCGGTCTGATTGAGGGGCGGCGCAATGCGCGAGACCCCGGGTTGGTTCCCGGACCTTGCCGGGCCGCGGCGCGCGGCGGCCGCGGAGGCGACCGGCGCGGTCGGCCGGCGGGTTGTGAAAGCCGTCCGACCGATGTTAACCGTGTTGTAGCAGCAGGCGGCGGGCCTCCCGCCCGACAACACAAGTTTTGCTGTTAGCCAACGACATCTCGATCAGCACAGCGGCGCGTAATGCCGGTTTGTGCCTCGCATGGTTGCACGCCGGTCCGAGGGATCGGGCAGCCGAGATCCTATCGTCTGGCGGGATGATTTGCACATCCTGTCGCACCGATCGCGCAAGGGTGGCCATGAACGTCAAGCCGAACCAGCTGCGCCTGCACCTGAATACCGTGCCGTCCGCGGTGGAGCAGGACGGGCGCTGGGGCGTGGCGGCGATCCTGGACGTTCTGCGCCGCCGCCGCCTGATCGCGGCCGGCGTGCTGACGGCCTGCCTCGCCGCGGCGATCCTCTACCTGGCGACTGCCACGCCCCAATTCATGGCGACGAGCATCCTCGTGCTCGACACCAAGCTGACGCCGCCCTCGCCGGCGCAGGTCAGCGCGGAGCCGACCATCGATCCGGCGGTCGTGGAGAGCCAGATCGAGATCCTCAAGTCGCCCAAGATCGCCGCCGACGTGGTCGACCGGCTCGGCCTCCAGCGCGATCCGGAATTCATCGGCGAGGGGCCCTCCCTCCTCGGCGGATTGACGGAGCGGATCCTCGCCCTGGCGGAGTTCCACAAGGGCCCCGCGACCGCCCCGGACCTGCGCCAGGTCGCGGCCGGGACCCTCGAGCGCAAGCTCAAGATCATGCGCACGGGCCGCAGCTTCCTGGCGGAGATCAACGCGGTCACGAAGGAGCCGGCGAAAGCGGCCGCGATCGCCAACGCGGTGGCCGAGGCCTACATCCAGGACCAGCTCAACAGCCGGATGGAATCGAGCCAGCGGACCACCGACTGGATGCAGCGCCGCCTGCGCGAGGTCCGCCAGGACGCGGAGACCGCCGAGCAGGCTCTGACGGATTACCGCGCGCACGCCGCCGCCGGCGCGGCGCCCGTGGGCGCCGAGGACCTCGCCTGGGAGCGCGCCTCCCTGGAGGCGATGCGCCGCTCCGCGGAGGAGAGCCTGGCGCGCGGGCGCGCCGGAATCGCCGCCGCGCAGGCCGCCCTCGCGGCGCTCGACCAGGGCGAGGCGCCCGCCGCGCTCGCCCGGCGCCTCAAGGATCTGGACGACCCCGAGACCGCCCGGCTCGCCGCCGGCATCGCCGGGTCGGCGCCCGATGCGGCGACCACCGACGCCCTCCGCGGGCGGCTCGCCAAGCTCGTCGAGGAGCGCCGCGCGGCGGCCGAGCTCGCGCAGCGCCGCGACGCCCTGCTGGCCCGCCGGCTCGGCGACCTCGCGCGCCGGGACGGACCGGGTCCGAGCGACCGCGAGCAGCAGCTCTCCCGGGCGGCCGAGCTCGCCCGCTCCACCTACGAGTCGCTGCAGAACCGCGTCTCGCGGGTGAGCTCCTTCCTCCAGCAGCAGGCGCTGCCCGTCACCGAGGCCCGCCTCGTGAGCCCGGCCATGCCGCCCATGGCCAAGTCCTCGCCCAAGACGACCCTGGTGCTGCTGCTCGCCGTGGCCGGCGGGCTGGCGGCCGGGATCGCGGCGGCGTTCCTGCGCGAGATGTTCGACCGGCGGGTGCGCTGGCCGGCCCAGATCGCCACGCTCGGCCAGCCCTTCCTCGGCCCGCTGCCGCCCGTGCGCCGCCGCCGGGCCGGCACGCTGCCCCTGCTCATCACCGGACCCAACGCCTCGCCGGTGGCCCTCGAGACCCTGCGCTCGGCCAAGGTCGCGCTGGACCAGGCCCTCGGCCGCGAGCAGACGCGCGTGGTCGGAATCGTGTCCCCCGGCGAGCGCGAGGGCAAGTCGACGCTCGCGGCGAACCTCGCGGCGCTCGCCGTCGAGATGCGCAACCGAGTCCTCCTCATCGACGCGGACCTGCATGGCGGCGGCCTCTCGGCGCGACTGGCGGGCCCGGAGGCGGTCGGGCTGGAGCGGGCGATCACGGAGCTGCGGCCCCTCTCGCGGAGCGTGGTGCGCACCGGCCTCGGCTTCGACCTGCTGCCGGGCGCGCCCGGCGAGCCGCCGGCCCACCCGGTGGAGGTGCTGGGCTCGCCGGGGTTCCGCCGTCTGCTGGCCGAGGCCCGCGACACCTACGACTACGTCCTGGTCGACGTTCCGGCGGTCCTCTGCGCGGCCGACGCCCGCGCCGTGGCCGACGCGATCGACGGTTTCATCCTGACGCTCGCCGCGGGCACCACCTCCCTCGACGCGGTCGAGCGGGTCTTCGCGGTCTGCCCCGGCATCGCCGACCGCTGCGTGGGAGTGGTCCTCAATCGATCCAGGGTGGTGGTCGCCCCCTTGCGCCGGGCGGCGCCCCGCGGCTCCCGGCGGGCCCTGATCGAGGTGGCGCGATGAGCGCCGCCACGGTCCTGCGCGGGGCGCGCCGCGCGATCCGGCCCGTCGCGCGGGCGGTCCGCCGCCACGTGCTGCCGCGGATCCTGCCCCCGGCCGACCACAGCTTCCCGGACGGAGCCGCGCGGGTGCGAGTGATCGGCCTGCTCTCCTCCTCGTCGGGCCTGGGAGAATCGGCGCGCCTGTGCCTCGGCGCCCTGGGGGAGGCGGGCTACGGCCTCTCCACGACCAATGTCGCCGCGCTCTTCGACAGCGACGATGGCCTCGCCTACCCGGCCGGCTCCGACACCGAGGCGGATCTCGCGATCTACCACCTCAACCCCCCGATGCTGCTGCCGAGCGTGGTGCGGGCGGGCCTACGCCGGCACGCCGGCACCTACAGCATCGGCTACTGGGCCTGGGAACTGGAGAGCCTGCCGCCCGAGTGGATCGCGGCGCTGCGCTTCGTCGACGCCGTGATGGTGCCGAGCCGCTTCTGCCAGGCGGCCGTGAGCGCCCATACGCGCAAACCCGTCATCGTCGTGCCCCACCCGGTCGACGCCCTGGTCGGGCCCGGCGAGCCACCGGCCCCCGCGCCGAAGGAGCGGGGGGACGTGTTCCGGGTGGTGAGCATCTTCAACTTCGGCTCGTCCTATGCCCGCAAGAACCCGACCGCCCTGGTGCGCGCCTTCCGGACCGCCTTCGGCGACGATCCGGCGGCCGAGCTGGTGCTGAAGGTCAGCGACGGCGCCCGCTACCCGGAGGACCGCGCCCAGGTGCTCGCGGCGATCGGCGGGGCAGCCAATATCCGCCTCCTCGATGCGGTCTGGGACCGGCCGACGCTGCAGGGCTTCCTCGCCTCGGCGGACGCCTACCTGTCGCTGCACCGCTCGGAGGGATTCGGGCTGACGCTCGCGGAGGCGATCCTCTGCGGGGTGCCCGTGGTCGCGACCAACTGGTCGGGCAACACGGATTTCTGCGATCCGGCCCTCGCCTACGCGGTCGACGCCGCGCTGGTGCCGTTCCGCGACTCGCACTCCGCCTATGCGGGAATCGGCGAGGCGCGCTGGGCCGAGCCCGACACGGCCCACGCGGCCCATCACCTCGCCCGCATCCGGGCGGCGCCCGAGGAGGCCCGGGCCCGCACCCGGGCGCTGCGGGCCGCCCTCCTCGGCCACCTGCGCCGCCACGACTACGCGCAGGCCCTCGCCTCCCTGGCCCGGCCCGCCGCCGCCGCCTGAGCCAGGCCGAGCGGCGCGCCCGACGACCCGGACCTTCCACGACCCGCAACGCCACGACCCGGAACTTCTCGACCCGGAACTTCTCGACCCGGAACTCCTCGACCCGGAACTCCTCGACCTGGAACTCCTGCCCCCGCCCCCCGCGACCCCGCACGGAGGAATCGAGCCTTGACCGAACCCAGCTTCCCGACCGACGGAGAGACCAGCGTGTCCGTGTCGCTGATCGTCTGCACGGTGGGCCGCCTGGCGCCCCTGGAGCGGCTCCTCGCCTCTCTGCGGCGGCAGACCTGCCGGCCGCTCGAGATCCTGATCGTCGACCAGAACCCGGCCGGTACGCTGAGCCCCCTGCTCGAGCGCTTCCACGACCTGCCGATCGTGCATCTCGTCGACCTCGCCAATGCGCGCGGCCTGTCGCGGGCGCGCAACCTCGGCCTCACCTGCGCCCGGGGCACCGTGCTGGGCTTTCCCGACGACGATTGCTGGTACGACCCGGAGGTGGTCGAGCGGGTCGCGGCCCTGTTCGCGGCGCCCGGCGCCCCGGACCTGATCTGCGGCCGCACCCTCGACGGAGTGGGGGTCGAGTCGGTGAGCGCGCACCTGCCCGCCGCCGCGTCGATCGAGCGTCACAACGTCTTCCTGGCGGGCAATTCGAACGGCCTGTTCGTCCGCCGCCGCCTCGCGGAGCGGGCCGGCGGCTTCGACGATTCGCTCGGCGTCGGCGCCGCCACGCCCTTCCAGTCCGGGGAGGAGACGGATTTCATCCTGCGCTGCCTCGCCCGCGGGGGCACGGGCCGGTTCGACCCCTCGCTGGTCGTGCGCCACGACCGCATCGCGGAGGATGCGCGGGCGGCGGCCGACCGCGCCGCGCGCTACGCGCCGGGCTTCGGCCGCGTGCTGCGCCTGCACGGGTTCGGCACCGGCTACCTCGGCGAGCGCGTCCTGCGGGCCGGCGCGCGCGGCGCGCTCTGCCTGCTCGGCGGCCGGCGGGACGAGGCCCGCCAGCGCTTCGCCTGGGCACGCGGCACCCTGCGCGGCTACTTCGCGGCCCCGGCGGCCGGGGCCGCGCCGTCCCGCCCGGACCCGGCGCCCTTCGGCCTGTCCTTCGCGGCCCTCGACGAGGGGCAGCTCGCCCGGCGTCTCGCCGGCCCGCTGGTTCCGGCGGGGGCGGGTCCGCGGGTCGTGGCCACCGCTAACCTCGACCACGTCGTGCAGCTCTCGCGGAACGCCGCCTTCCGGGACGCGTATCGCCGGGCCTGGGTGGTCACCGCCGACGGGATGCCGGTCTACCTCTACGCCCGCCTGCGCGGCGCGAAGCTGCCCGGCCGGCTCACCGGCGCGGACCTGTTCGCCCGGCTGATGACGATGCTCGCCCCCGAGCGGCACCGCTGCTTCTTCATGGCCCCGTCCGAGGAGACCGCGCGCCGGATCGAGGCGGCGCTGCTCGCCCGCGGCTTCTCGCCCGACCAGCTCGCCTTCCGGGTGCCGCCCCTCGGCTTCGATGCGGACGAGGCCTATTCGCGGGCGCTCGCCGAGGCGATCCGGGCGCATCGCCCGACCCACCTGTTCCTCGGCGTCGGCTCGCCGAAATCCGAGATCTGGAGCCACCGCTACCGCGGGATGATCGGCGATTGCTACGTGCTCAACGTCGGCGCCGCCCTCGACTTCTTCTCCGGCACCAAGAGGCGGGCCCCGGTGGCGCTGCAGCGGGCCGGCCTGGAATGGGCCTGGCGCGTCGCCTCGGAGCCGCGCCGCCTGTTCCACCGCTACTTCGTCGCCTCCTGGCGCTTCCTCTGGCTCGTCGCCGCGGACGTGGCGCACCCGGCCCCGGACGCGACGCCGAGGGCGCGCCTGGAGGCGGAATCCCGGCGATGAGAGCGGACGGAATGGGCGGGGCCACCCCCGCGCGCAGACCGGCCTCCGCGCGCGCGGAGGCCGCCGCGAGCCCGCCGCGCCGTTCACCACGCCACGAGGAGAGACGGAGCATGCAAAGGGGTATCGTCGTCGAGTTCGATGACCGCGGCCTCCCGAGCCGCGACGGCGCCGCGCCGCGCGTGGCGATGAGCCTGGACCCGGCCCGCCCCCTGTGCCGGCGCGCGCACCGGGTCACCGTGGCGCGGGCCAAGCGCGCGACGGACGTGGCCATCGCCCTCCTGGCGATCCTCGTCCTGCTGCCGGTCTTCGCCCTGGTGGCGATCCTGATCAAGGCGGAGACGCCCGGGCCGGTCTTCTTCCGCCAGCGCCGCTACGGCGCCCACCGGAGGACCTTCCTGATCTTCAAGTTCCGCACCATGACGGTGCTCGAATCGAGCGGCGCCTTCCGGCAGGCGGCCGCGGGCGATGCCCGGGTCACCCGGGTCGGGCGCTTCCTGCGCCGCTCCAGCCTCGACGAGGCGCCCCAGCTCCTCAACGTTCTCGTCGGCGACATGTCTCTGGTCGGGCCGCGCCCGCACGCCATCGCCATGGACGACGCCTACGCGGCGGCGGTGTCCCACTACGATGACCGCTTCCTGGTCCGCCCGGGTCTGACCGGGCTCGCCCAGATCAGCGGCTGCCGCGGACCCACCGACACCCACGACAAGATCGCCCGCCGCATCGCCCATGACCGGGCCTATATCCGGCGCTGGTCGCTGCTCCTCGACCTCGCGATCATGGCGCGCACCCCGATCGCGCTGGTGAGGGACCCGAATGCCCTCTAGGCGGCGCGCGCCCGGCCTCACCCGCGGCGGCTTCACCCGTGGCGGCTTCCTGGCGGCGCTCGCCGGGACGGCGGCCTCGGCCGCCCTGCCGCGCGCGGCGCGCGCCGGCGCGCCGGCCTATCCGGGCGTGAACCTGTCGGGGGGAGAGTTCGGCGACCTCGGCCGGCCCCTCGGCCAGGGCTACATCTACCCGCCGGACGAGAGCTTCGCCTACTACGCGGCGCGGGGCATGCGGCTCGTGCGCCTGCCCTTCCGGGTCGAGCGGGTGCAGCCGCAGGCGCTCGGGCCGCTCGCGGCCCGGGACGCGGACGAGCTCGCCCGCTGCGTCCGGGCGGCCCGATCCGCCGGACTCCTCCTCGTCCTCGACGCGCACAATTACGGCAAGCGGGACGGCCGGCCCATGGAGGCGCGGGACCTCGCGGACCTCTGGGCGCGGCTCGCCGCCCGCTTCCGCGACGAGCCCGGCGTCGCTTACGGGCTGATGAACGAGCCCGTGGCCTACCCGGCCGCCGCGTGGCGGCCGATCGTCGACCGCGTCGTCAAGACGATCCGCGACGGCGGCTCGCGCCAGCGGCTGATGATCCCGGGCGGCAACTGGACGGGCGCCCATGCCTGGGTGAGCGACGGCAACGCCGCCGCCTTCGAGGATTTCAGCGACCCGAACTTCCTGTTCGAGGTCCACCAGTACCTCGACCCGGATTCCTCCGGCACGCATCCGCAGGATTACGCCCCGGGGGCCGGCGCGACGCGGCTCGCGGCCTTCACGGACTGGGCGCGCCGGCGCGGCGCCGGCGCCTTCCTGGGCGAGTTCGGCTTCGCGCTGCCGGCGGGTGAGGGAGAGGCGCGGGCGCTGCTGGCCTATCTCGGCGCCAACGCGGATGTCTGGCGGGCCTACGCCTACTGGGCCGGCGGGCCCTGGTGGGGCGACTACGCCTTCAGCATCGAGCCGTCGCCCGCGGGGGACAAGCCGCAGATGGCTCTGCTGCAGCGCGCCATGCGGGGGGACCTGTGAGCAGCATCGCCCGGCAATCCGTCGCGAACGCCGTCGCGTCGGGCGCGATCCTGATCGGCGGCACGCTGAGCACGATCGCGGCCGCGCGGCTGCTCGGCCCCGAGCGGCTCGGCGTCGTCACCTACGGGGCGTGGCTCGTCAGCATCGCCCTGATGGTGGCCGATCTCGGCATCCCGGGGGCGCTGGCGCGCTACGTGCCGGACCTGCGCCAGCGCGGGGAGGACGGCACGGCCGACGGCCTGACGCGCCTGCTCTTTCGCCGCTTCCTCCTCTCGGCCTGCCTCACGGCCGCGACGCTCGCCGGGACGGCGCTCTGGCTCGGACGCGGCGGCGCCGTCGGCCCGGTCACCCCGGACCATTACCTGTCGAACCCGATCTTCTGGCTCCTCGTCGCCGGGGCGATCCTCGGGCAGAGCGCCTCGGGGTTCACGGTCGGCCTGCTGCGCGGGCGCCAGGAATTCGGCCGGATGGCCCGGGTGATGCTCGCCGCGGCCCTGATCCAGGTCGCCGTCTCGACGCTCGGCGCCGTCGTCCTGGGTGTCACCGGGGCGATGCTCGGCGGGATCGCGGTGGGCCTCGCGCCGGCCCTGTTCCTCTGCCTCGCGCTGCGCCGCGGCGGGGCGCCGGTCCCGGCGGAGCTGCGCCAGCGGGTGCGCCGCTACTGCCAGGCGACCTGGGCGAGCTACCTGCTCGCCGCCATCGTCTGGACCCGCACGGAGATCTTCTTCCTGGAGCGGAGCTGGGGGAGCGGGGCGGTCGCGCTGTTCTCGGTCGGCGTGACGCTCGCCAACCTCGCCGTGCAGCTCCCGCTCCTCCTCACCGGCTCGCTGCTGCCGCACTTCGCCCAGCACATCGCGGCGGGCGACCAGGAGCGGGCGGTCGCGCTCTACCGCACCAGCATGCGGGTCCTCGCCATGATGGTGTTCCCGGCCTGCCTCGGCGTGGTCGCCATCGCGCCCGCCCTGGTGCCCCTCCTGTACGGGGACGGCTTCGCGGGCGCGGTGCTGCCGACCGCGATCCTGGTCGGGGCCTCGGCCCTGAGCGCGCTGACCTCGGTGGCCCAGACCTTCATGAACGCGAGCGAGCGCAACGGCTTCAACGTGGCGGTGGGGGCCGTGAGCGCGGTCGGGGTGATCCTGTCCGGGCTCACCCTCGTCCCGGCCTACGGCCTCCTCGCCGCGGCGGCGGCCCGGACGGCGATCCAGCTCTGCAGCACCGCGGCCTGCCTCCTCTACGTGGAACGGCGGCTCGCGGCGCCCGCACCGCTTGCCGCGCTCGCCCGCCTGCTCGCCGCCGCCGCCCTCTGCGCGGCGGCCGCCCACGCGGTCGTGCGGGCGGTCCCGGGGCCCGGCGCCGTGCTGATCGCGATCCCGGTCGGGATGCTCACCTACGCGCTCGGCCTCAAGCTGTTCGGCTGCATCGGCGAGGCCGAGCGGCGCCTGCTGCAGAGCGTCACCGACGCCCTGCCGCGCCCCGCGGCCCGGGTCATGAGCGGTGCCGTCCGCTTCTACGGCTGAGCCCTTCCCTCGTCCTGAACGGAGCCCCATCCGATGCGCGATTCCTCCATCCTGGTCGTCGGCGCCGGCTTCGCCGGGGCCGTCGCGGCGCGGGTCCTGGCCGAGGCCGGGCACCATGTCGCCGTGATCGACCGGCGCGACCACGTCGCCGGCAACGCCTTCGACGAGATCGACGCGCGGGGCGTGCGGATCCACCGCTATGGCCCGCACCTCTTCCACACCAGCAACGAGCGGGTGGTCGGCTGGCTGTCGCGCTTCACCGATTGGACACCCTACGCCCACAAGGTCACGGCCCTGCTGCCCTCGGGCGTCCACGCACCGCTCCCGATCAACCGGCGCACCCTTGAGGCGGTGTTCGGCCAGCCGCTCGACGGGCCCGAGGCGGCGCAGGCGCTCCTCGCCGCCAAGGCCGAGGATCTCGGCCGCGCCCCCGCCAACGCCGAGGAATACCTGCGCGGCCGGATCGGCCGCGACCTCACCGACCTGTTCTTCGCGCCCTACACGGCCAAGATGTGGGGGCTCTCCCTCGCCGACATGGACGCCGCGGTGGTCAAGCGGATCCCGCTGCGCTTCGACGACGAGGACCGCTACTTCCCCGACGATTCCTTCCAGGCCCTGCCGACCGGCGGCTACACGGCCCTCGTCGCCGCCATCCTCGACCACCCGCACATCACCGTGACGACGGGCTGCGCGTTCGCCCCCGAGATGACGAAGCAGCACGCCTTCAGCTTCCTGTGCAGCCCGATCGACGAGTTCTACGACTTCCGCTTCGGCCCCCTGCCCTACCGGTCGATCCGCTTCCACCACGAGGGGCTCGCCCGCGCCGAGGCCGCCGCGCCGAGCGCGACCGTGAACTACACCGACCGCTCCCCCTTCACGCGCAGCACCACCTGGCACCTCCTGCCCGGGCACGACGCTGCGGGCGGACCGGAGGTGACGCGCACCACCGAGGAGCCCTGCGACTACCGGGACAACGGGTTCGAGCGCTACTACCCGGTGAAGACGGCGGATGGCCGCTTCGACGCGCGCTACCGCGACTACCGCGCCCTGGCGGATGCGGATGACCGCCTCGACTTCATCGGCCGCTGCGGCACCTACCAGTATCTCGACATGCACCAGGTCGTGAACCAGACCCTCGCGGTCGCCGGGAAGTGGCTGGAGGAGCGCCGCAGCGAGCCGGCCCCGGGCCGCCCGGTCCCGGCCGCGGGCGCGCCTCGGCCCGCCGCGATACCGGCCGAAGCAACGCCGGCCGAAGCAACGCCGGCCAACGTGGCGCCCGCCGCGCCGCGCTACGCCGTGCTGTTCCGCACGCATCTCTGGGACGCCTTCGTGGAGCGCCAGTTCGCCCGCCTGAAGGAGCGGGTCGGGCGCGGCGACCTCTTCGTGCTCCTCGACGAGACCGGCGGCCCGGTCGCCACCGGCCAGGAGGCGGTGGTCTCGCACACCAACGCGGGCATCCTCGATCTCGGCCTCGCCGCCGCGGGCGAGGGCAACCTGCTCTGGTACAACGGCGACTACCCGCTCTACGCCTTCCTGCGCGAGCATCCCGGCTACGATTACTACGTGATGACGGAGTACGACGTCTGCGTGAACGCGGACCTCGACGACCTCGTCGACCGCGCGGCGCGGGCCGGGGCGGGCCTCGTCTCCCTCACCAAGGGCGAACCCGTCGCCGAATGGGCCCACGCGGCGAGCTGCCAGGAGTCCTATCCGCCGGACGCGGTGCGCAAGAGCCTGATCTGCTTCGCGATGTTCTCCCGGGCGGCGGTGGAGCGGCTGTTCGAGAAGCGCCTCGCCCTGTCGCAGGCGCGGGCGCGGGGCGAGATCGCGCGCTGGCCCTTCTGCGAGGGGTTCATCCCGACGGAACTCGCGGTGAGCGGCTTTCGCCAGATGGAACTCTCCGAGCTCGGCTCGACGGCCCAGTACGATTGGTGGCCGCCGGTGCTGGAAGACGACCTGCCGACGCTCGCCGCGGAGACCTTCGTGCACCCGGTCCTCGACCGCGCGCGCTTCGTCGATTCCGCCCTGCGGATCTGGCAGGTGCCGGACCTCTTCGACGGGCGCAGCGCGCTCCGCCAGCGCCTGCGCAAGGTGCCGGTGAGCGTCTACGGGCCGCGCCTCGCGCGGGTGCTGCGCACGCGGGTCGAGCGGGCCCTGCGCCGCCGCCTCGACCGGGCGGCGTGAGCGGCCGGCGGACGGGAGGCGCCCGTGACGCGGATCGACGTGATGATCCCCGCCTACAACGCGGAAGCGACGATCGGGCCGGCGATCGAGTCGGTGCGCCGCGGCCAGCACGAGGCCGTGACCATCGTGGTGGTGGATGACGGCTCGACGGACGGGACCGGCGCGCTGGTGCAGGCGCTCGCCGCGGAGGATTCCCGCATCCGCTACGTCCGCCAGGAGAACCGGGGCATCGCGGGCGCGCGCCAGCGGGCCCTGGAGGAGACCACGAGCGCCTTCGTCTCGCAGCTCGACGCGGACGACCTCTCGGATCCCGACCGCCTCCCCCGGCTCCTCGCCGTGATGGAGCGGCGGCCCGACTGCGTCGCGGTCTGCGGCGCCGCCCGCCACATCGACGGCGACGGGCGCCCGACCGGGCACGTGGTCCGGCTCGGGGATCCGGGCGCCGCCGATCCCGACTGGCTGCCGGCGCGTGAGCCCGCGCAGCTCCCCTTCGCGTTGTGGCGCCGCGACGCCCTGATGGCGGCGGGGGGCTACCGGCCCTTCGTGTACGGGGAGGACGTCGACCTGTCCTGGCGGCTCCTGGAGATCGGCGCGGTCGAGAACCTGGACGCGGTGGTGGGCTCCTACCGCTTCCACGCCAGCAGCACCGGGTCCTCGCTCGTCAACACGCGCATCCTGGCGGTGGAGACCCAGCTCGCCGCGCTCTCCGCCCGCCGCCGCCGGGCGGGGCGGCCCGACATCGCGCTGACGCGGGAGCGCCGGGCGGATTACCGGGCGGCGGAGAGCCTCGCGGGAATCTGCGCCATCGCCGCCACCGGCCTCGACCCGCAGGAGGCGCGCGCGCTGCGCCGCGCCGCGTCCTTCAAGATGCTGGCCTGGCTGGAGGACCGGCGGCAATTGCCGGATGACGGCGATTGCGCCTTCATCCGCGCGTCCCTCGACGCCCTGCCCTCGCTCTGCGCGCCGAACCGGGCCGAGATCCGGCGCACGCTCTCGGTGGTCGCGGCGCGGCTGATCGCGGCCGGCGCCCTCGCCCGGGCCGCGCGGCTCGCCCCGCCGGCCCTGATGCCGGCGGCGCTCGCACGCACCGCACTCCGGCGGCACTGAGGCTCCGGTGCGGCGCCTGCTCGCGGCTCTGGCGCTCGTCCTCTTCGCGCTCGTCCTCTTGGCGCTGGGCCCCGCCGCCGCGGATGGCTTCGTCTCGACCCGGGGGACGCAGATCGTCGGCCCGGACGGCACGCCGCTGCAGCTGCGGGGCATCAACCTCGGCAACTGGCTGGTGCCGGAGGGCTACCTGTTCGGCTTCCGGGAGGCGACCGCCCCCTGGCAGATCCGGCAGGTGTTCAAGGAACTGGTCGGCACGGAGGCCGACAACGCCTTCTGGCAGCGCTGGCGGGACGACTTCGTCACGCGGGACGACCTGCGCGCCATCCGGGCGGCCGGGCTGAACCTGATCCGGGTGCCCTTCGACTACCGGCTGTTCACCCCCGAGGAGGAGCCCGGGACCTGGATCGACACCGGTTTCCGGCTTCTCGACCGCCTCGTCGCCTGGAGTGCGGCCGAGGGGCTCTCCGTGCTGCTCGACATGCACGCGGCGCCCTGCGGGCAGACCGGGCACAACATCGACGATTCCTACGGCTTCCCGCACCTCTTCGCCGACCCGGCCTGCCGGCGCCGGATGGCGGAGGTCTGGCAGCGCATCGCCGCCCATTACCGGAACGAGCCGACGGTGATCGGCTACGACCTCCTCAACGAGCCCCTGCCCGAGCAGGAGGGGAACGCGCCCTTCCGGCCGGCGCTGATGCCCGTCTACCGGGAGGCGGTGGCGGCGATCCGCGCGGTCGACCCGAACCACCTCGTGGTTCTGAGCGGGATCAACGCCGCGATCGACTTCGGCATCTTCACGGATCCGGGCTTCGACCCGAAGGCGGTCTACACTTTCCACTACTACGTGAAGGCGCCCGACGACGCGGCCGTCGCCCCGTTCCTGCGCTTCCGGGAGCGATACGGGGTGCCGATCCTGATGGGCGAGGCGGGCGAGAACACCGACGCCTGGGTGGGCGCCTTCCGGGACGTGCTGGAGCGGCACGCGATCGGCTGGGCCTTCTGGACCTACAAGAAGATGGATGCCCCGAGCGCGCTACGCCGCTACGCCGTGCCGCCGCACTGGGACGGGATCGTCGCCTACCAGGGCTTGGCGCATCTGAGCCTGACCGACCGCCGCAAGCGGCGCCCCCAGGACGCGGAGGTGCGCGCGGCGCTCGACGGGCTCCTGGCCGCCATCCGCTTCCCGGCGACGGTCGAGAACCCGGGCTTCGCCGCCGCCCTGCGCGGCGGGCGTTGAGGGTTCGGAGCGGCCGCCTCAGCCGGCGGCGCCGTCATCGGCGCCGAACAGCGGCAGCACGCCCTGCGCCGGGCCCGCATCCGCCCCATCCGGAACCCGCATCCGCAACCACCGCGCGATGGCCGCGACCGCGTGCGCCTGCTCGTCCGGGCTCAGCGGGCGCCCGGCCGGGATGGCGTGCCATGTGGCGAGGCAGCCCCGGCAGCAGGTCGCCGTCGCGTGCTGGGCCACGAAGACCGGGTGCCCCCGGAAGGGCGTCTGCTTGCCGTCCCGGGCCGGCCGGGCCGGCGCGAGGCGCTCGGCGACGAGACCGCGCGCGTGATCGAGCACGGTCGCCCAGCCCTTCCGGCGTAGAACGGCAAGCTCCGCCTCCCGCAGGGCGAAACGCTGCCGGAAGGGCGAGCGCGACAGGGCGTCGAAGACCGCGTCGAGCGGCCTCATCGCGCCCTCCGGCGGCCGAGCCGCTCGGCGATCAGGATGCCGCTCACCACGAGCACGAGCGCCACCGCGTTGTCGAGCCGGAACGGCTCCCCGGCCAGGGTGACGGCGAGCCCCGCCCCGAAGACGGGCACGAGGTTCACGAAGACGCCGGCGCGGTTCGGCCCGATCAGTTCGACGCCGCGCATGAAGAAGAGCTGCGAGATCAGGGACGGCCCGAGCCCCACGAAGGCGATGATCGCCCAGCCGGTCGCGGTCGGCCAGAGGAGCCGCCCGGTCGCCCACTCGTAGGCCATGAGCGGCAGCGAACTGAGGAGCGCGGCCACCGCCAGGGCGGTGAAGAACGTGATCCCGGAGACCGGCGGACGGCGGCGCAGCCCGACCGTGTAGCCGGCGTAGAGGAAGCAGGCGATCAGCATGAACAGGTCGCCCCGGTTCAGGCCGGAAGTGACGAGCGCCGCCACGTCGCCATGGGTCGCCGCGACCGCGACGCCGAGGAGCGTGATCGCGACGCCGAGCCCCTGCATGGCCCCGACCGGCGTCCGGTAGACGAGGAAGCTGAAGGCCAGGACCAGGACCGGCACCGAGCCCTGGAACAGGGCGAGGTTGGCCGCGGTCGTGTAGCTGCCCGCCACGTAGAACAGCGCGTTGAAGAGCGTGAAGCCGCAGGCTCCCATCAGGACGACGCGGGGCCAGGCCCGGCGCAGGGCGGGCCACTCGCGGGCGACGGGCCGCGCCGCGACGGGCGCCAGCGCCGTGCAGGCGACGAGCCAGCGCAGGGCGGTGAGCGCCAGGGGCGAGACCTGCCCCACCGCCCACTTGCTCGCGACCGCGTTGCCGGCCCAGATCAGCGCCGTGAGCGTGAGGAGCCCGTAGGCCTCGGTCGCCCGCGCGGGCGGGGGCGGCAGGAGGGCCGGGACGGGTTCGGCGCGAGCCATGGCGGGGCCTCGTCGGGTCGGAGAGCAGTCGGCAGGACACCGTGCCTATCACGCGGCGCCGGTGCCGGCTTCGGCGGCGGACGAAGGATGGCCATGCGGATCCGGCCGATCCCCGCTGAGGCTTTTCCGTCACGGACGCCCGCCGCCCGAGGCCGTAAAGCGCCGCCATGCTGGAGTTGCGGGATTATCAGCGCGCGAGCCTCGACGCGCTGCGGGCGGCGTTCGAGGGGCGCGCGGGACCGCCCCTGCGCGCCGGGCTGATCGTGCTGCCGACCGGCGCCGGAAAGGCGCTGGTGATCGCGGCGCTGGCCCGCGAGACCCTGGCCCGCGCGCCCGGGACTCGCATCGCCATCGTCACCCACAGCCGCGAACTGGTGGCGCAGAACCACCGCGAGCTCCTGGGCTACTGGCCCGAGGCGCCCGCCGGCATCTTCTCGGCCGGGCTGGGGCGGCGCGAGGCCGCCGCGCCGGTGCTGGTCTGCGGCATCCAGTCGGTCTGGGACAAGGTCGCGGCCCTGGGGCCGCGCGACCTCGTGATCGTCGACGAGGCCCACCTGATCCCCCGCGCCGCCGAGACCCGCTACGGCCGCTTTCTCGGCGAATTGCGGGCGCTGGCGCCCGGGATGCGCGTGGTCGGCCTCACGGCGACGCCCTACCGGCTCGACAGCGGGCGCCTGGACGAGGGCGAGGGCCGCCTGTTCGAGCGCATCGTCCACGAGGTCACGGTCGGCGCCCTGATCGCGCGCGGCACGCTCGCCCCGCTGATCTCCAAGGCGACGGCGACCGCCCTCGACGTGACCGGGGTCGGGCGGCGGGGCGGCGACTACATCCCGGGCGAGCTCGAAGCCGCCGTGAACCGCGACTGGATCACCTGCGCGGCGGTGGAGGAGATGGTGGCGTTCGGGCGCGGGCGCCGGGCCTGGCTCGCCTTCTGCGCCGGGCGCGCCCACGCGCAGGCGGTCCGGGACGCGGTGCGGGCGGCCGGCATCGCCTGCGAGACGGTGGCGGGCGACACGCCGAAGCGCGCCCGCGACCGGATCGTGGCGGATTTCCGGGCTGGCCGGATCCGCTGCCTGACCTCGGTCGACGTGCTCACGACCGGCTTCAACGTGCCGGAGGTCGACCTCGTGGCGCTGCTGCGGCCGACCCAGAGCACCGGCCTCTACGTGCAGCAGGTCGGGCGGGCCCTGCGCCGCGCGCCCGGCAAGGAGGACGCGCTGATCCTCGACTACGCGGGCCTCGTGCGGCTGCACGGCCCGGTCGACAGCGTCAACGCCCGCAGCGCCTCCGCCACGCGCGGGCGCGACGGAGAGGTGCGGGCGAAGCCCTGCCCCAGTTGCGGCGCCCTCGTCGCGCTCAACGCCTCCACCTGCGATGCCTGCTGGGTCGAGCCCGCGCCCGACGAGCAGGACGCCCCCCACGAGGCCGCCGCGGAGGATCGGCTTGCGATCCTCTCCGCGGCCGTGACGGCCGCGATCGCGGAGGCGTGGCAGCGCGTCCGGGACTGGCGCGTCGAGCCGGTGCCGGGCGGTCTCGCGGTGCTGCTCGAGGCCGGCGAGGCGACGCACCGGATCGGGCTCGACCTGGAGGCGGCGGGCTACGCCCGCGAGAAGGCGGTGCTGCGCTGGCGGGGCCTCGGCGGGGACCGGGACGCGCCGCTCTGCGCCGCCGAGGCCCTGGCGCGGCGCGACGAACTCGTCCGGCCGGTTCTGCTGCGGATCCGCCCGAGCGGCCGGCTCGGCGCCGAGGTCGCGCTGCGCTTCCCCGACGGGCGGGTCTTCACCGAGACGCGGCGGGACGACCAAGGGCTGTGAGCCCGGGCGCGTTGACAAGCTGTTGCATCTCCGTAACGAACGCTCATGTTCAAGATCCGCGAGACCAATAGCTTCAGTGACTGGATCGCCGGACTGCGTGACCGAGAGGCACGCTCGCGGATCAACATCCGGATCCGTCGGCTGACCCTCGGCAATCTGGGCAAGGTCGAGCCAGTCGGCGAGGGCGTGAGTGAGCTGAAAATCGATTACGGCCCAGGATATCGGGTGTATTTCATGCAACGCGGCAAAGACATCATCCTCTTGCTATGCGGAGGCGACAAGAGTACGCAATCCGTCGACATTGCGCGCGCGAAGGAGCTGGCCGCTAAGGAGAGGTTGCAATGACGATCGAGACGAGAGAGTGGGACCCCGCCAATTACCTCGACACCGAAGAGGATATGATCTCTTATCTCAACGCTGCATTCGAGGATGGGGATCCCGCGGTCATCATTGCGGCCCTCAACGATGTTGCTCGAGCCGGCGGCGCGACGACGCTGTCGGGGTTCGGCGATCGCCCGCGGATCCGGCCGCATGAGGACATCGCCGCGGGAAGCGATCCCCACATCTCGGCCGTCCTCTCCCTCGCGAATTCCCTGGGATTCAGGCTGAGCGTGCGCAAGGCCGGCGGCTGAGGATCGGCCCGCGCTTCCCCGACGGGCGGGTCTTCACGGAGACGCGGCGGGATGCAGCCGGCTGAGGTCCTGCATCAGGGCGGCCCGGGCCGGAAGAACAGGCCGGCCTTCAGGCTGTCGCCGATGCGGTGGGCGCGCGCGCTCAAGTCGACGGCGATGTCGCTCGGGAAGCAGGCGGCGGCGGTCTCCTCGAACAGGCCGAGCCAGCGGGCGAAGTGCTCCGGCGTGAGCGCGCCGAGGGCGAGGTGCTTGCCGAACGGGTTGCCCTTGTAGCGGCCCGTCCGGAACAGCACCGAGGACCAGAAGGCCCGGATCGTCTCCATGTGCCGCGGCCAGTCGGGATCGGGGATCGCCGCCGCGAAGACGGGGCCGATCAGCGGGTCGCGGCGCACGCGGGCGTAGAAGGCGTCGAGGAAGCGGGCGAGGCTCGCCTCGTCGAGGGGGCGGTCGGGCATGCGGGTGAGATGACGGCGCGCCGCCTCGGCATCAAGGTCGTCCGGCCGCCCGTCCCGCGGCCTAGCGTGTTCACACTTCGCCTATCCGCATGAAAAAGCTCTTCTTGCGCAGTCGCTTGAACGGAACCGAGGAGACCCGCGGGATCCCCTCTCCCGTGCGGGAGAGGGGTAGGGGTGAGGGTCCCGGACCGTGCCGTCATCAAACGAAGACGGTCGTGCTGGCAGCGGGACACGTCAGAATACTTGCTGAACCACCTGGACCCTCACCCCTGCCCCTCTCCCGCACGGGAGAGGGGTTCCCCGCGCCGCACCCGGCAACCTTCGTGTGGCAATATAAATATCTGGCTTGTTTGTATTTTTCGCGTTCTGTGAATCCGCTAGGTCCCGCGGCCGGGGGCCGCTGCGGGCGGGACGGTCAGGCGCCGAACACGCCCGGGCCCGGCAGTTTCCACGGCTCGTAGCGGACGTAGGCGAACTGGATGATCAGCAGCCGAAAGGACACCTGCCGTGCCAGCCGCATCTCCCGCGGCCTGCCCGTCAGCCTGTCGTAGAGCAGCTGACAGGACTGGGACGTGAGGTCCAGGCGCGTCTCGGCCCACATCAGCTTGATCGTGATCACGCCGGGTTCGTGCGTGACCTCGTAGCCACCGATCTTGTGGGGAACGGCATCCGTCGACCACGACTTCCTGACGCCCTCCTCGTCCAACGCGACGTCGCCGTGACCGGCCGCGTAGCCGCGCGACGTCGAGCCGGGCAGCATGAGGTCGAGGTTGAGGCTGAGGCGACGGCGCGGGCGGAGCGGCAGCAGGCGGATCAGGCGCCGCGCATCATCCTCCGCGAAGGTCGGCTCGTCGGCGACCAGCCGGTCCAGGATGGCGTTGCATTCGAGACGGTCGGCGAGGGAAAGCGGGGCGATCACGACGCTGCATCTCCACGGGACGCCGGGCACAGGATCACGGGATCGGGGACGAGCCTCGCGACGCCGGGGCGCGCCCGCCCCTCCGCCGCCCGGCCCGCATCGTCCCGCGTCGACGCGGATGGGCGAGCGGTCACGCCACGGCCTCTCCGTGACGCGGCGCCTTCCACGGCAGGTAGCGCACGGCCGCGACGAGGAGGAACAGGAAGGCCAGCGTCACCCGGCGGGCGATCCGCATCTCCCGCGGCTCGCCGGTCGCCTTGTCGTAGATCAGTTGGCAGAATCGACCGGTCCGGGTGGCGCCGGCCCCGGCCCAGATCAGTCCGATGGTGATCCGGCCCGGCACGTGGGTGACCTCGTAGCCGCCGATCCGGGGCACGGGCTCGGGGTCGCTGGACCAGGTCCGCTCGGCATCGACCGCGACGGTGTCGAAGCGGCCATGGCCGTCGCCGTCGCGCGGGCGGGTCTCGCGCCACGACCTCACGTTGACGGTGAGGAGACGCGACGGCCGGACCGGAACCAGGGCCATCAGGCGGCGCGCATCCGCCGCGGCGAAGGTGGGCTCGTCCGCCACGAGCCGGTCGATGATCGCATGGCCCTCGAGGCGTTCGGCCAAGGTCATGGCGGCCCTCATCGTCGGCGTCTCCGTCGAAACCGGCCTTTTCCTAACGTAAGGTTAATGCGCCAGCTATGCGGCAAACAACGGATGTTGCCCCAACGTCACACGCGACCGCTTCCGCAGCAACATCGCCCGGATCCGGACGCTGATCATGCGATCCGCGTCACGTCCGCGCCGAGACGGTGCGAGATCTCCCGCGCCGCGTCGCGCACCGCGGCGCCGATCGCCGCGATGCGGCCGTCCTCCATGCGCGCCGTCGGCCCGGAGACCGAGATGCCCGCGATGGCCTCCCCGTGCGCGTTGAAGATCGGCGCGGCGACGCAACGCATGCCGTGGGTGCGCTCCTCGTCGTCGAGCGCGTAGCCGCGCCGGCGGGCCGCGGCGAGGTCGTCGCGCAGGCGCGCGGCATCGGTGAGCGTGCGCGGCGTGAAGCGCTCCAGCACGGTATCGCGCAGGACGGCGTCGCGCTTGGCCGCGTCGAACCCCGCCAGCAGCGCCTTCCCGATCCCCGAAGCGTGGAGCGGCGCCACCATGCCGGGCGGGAAGAAGGCGCGGATCGCCGCCTGCGTCTCCACCTGGCTCACGAACAGGACGCCGCCGCGCCACTCCACGCCGAGATTCGAGGTCTCGCCGGTCTGCTGCATGAGGTGGCGCATGGCGCCGCGGCTGCGATCGACCAGGTTCGTGCGCCGCAGGAAGGCCGAGCCGATCCGGAACGCCGCCGCGCCCACGTGCCAGTCCTGGCGGTCGGCCGAGACCTCCACGAAGTGTCGGGCTTCGAGGGTCGCCAGCACGCGGTGCATCGTCGCCACCGATTGGCCGAGCGCCTCGGCGATCTCGGTGAGCGTCATGCCCTCCCGCGTCGCGAGCACCTCCAGCACGTCGAGCGCCCGGTCCAGCGCCTGGATGGTGACGTGGCCGGACTCGCCCGCCGCGCCCCGCGGGCGGCCCCTGCGCCGGATCGGGGAGGACATCGGGATCACCTCGTCGCACGGATCGCTCGCGGGATTGCGCATCACCATGAAAACCCATTCCGCACAATGAAAAAACCCAACCGCTTGCGGAGATGGCGGAAATCTTGGTTTTTCACCGTGTAAAAAACATTTTCAAGAAAATTTCCTTCTCGCCGGGGCGGTGCTAGAAGGCGTGACGGACAAGGGAGAATACGCCGATGCAGAACCCCGTCTTCATACCGGGGCCCACCAACATCCCGGAGGTGCTGCGCAAGGCCGTCGACATGCCGACCCTCGATCACCGGTCGGCCGCCTTCGCGGAGATCCTCGATCCGGCCCGGGCCGGGGTGAAGCGGGTTCTGCGCAGCGAGACCGCGGAGGTCTTCGTCTTCCCGTCGACCGGCACCGGCGGCTGGGAGATCGCGATCGCCAACACGCTCTCGCCCGGCGACACCGTGCTGGCGGCCCGCAACGGGATGTTCAGCCAGCGCTGGATCGACCTCTGCCGACGGCACGGGCTCGCCGTCGAGGTGGTCGAGACGCCCTGGGGCGAGGGCGTGCCGGCCGCGCGCTTCGAGGAGATCCTGACCGCCGACCGGGAGCACCGGATCAAGGCGGTGCTCGCGACCCACAACGAGACGGCGACCGGGGTGCGCTCCGACATCGCGGCGGTCCGGCACGCCCTCGACGCGGCCCGGCACCCGGCCCTTCTCTACGTCGACGGCGTCAGCTCCATCGGCTCGATGGAGTTCCGCATGGATGCGTGGGGGGTCGACGTCGCGGTCACCGGCTCGCAGAAGGGCTTCATGCTGCCGGTGGGCCTGGCCATCACGGCCTTCTCGCCGCGCGCCCTGGAGCGGGTGGAGACGGCACGGCTGCCGCGCAGCTTCTTCGACATCCGCGACATGCGGCGGGGCTACGCGCAGGGCGGCTATCCCTACACGCCGCCGGTCGGGCTCCTGAACGGGCTGCGCCTCTCGACCGAGATGCTCCTCGCCGAGGGGCTGGAGGCGGTGTTCGCGCGCCACCGGCGCATCGCCGAGGGCGTGCGGGCCGCCGTCGCGGCCTGGGGCCTGCCGCTCTGCGCCCGCTCCCCGGACCTCTACTCGGACACCGTGAGCGCGATCCGCACCCCGGCGGGCTTCGACGCCACCGCCCTCGTCACGCACGCCGCCACGGTCTACGACGTCGCCTTCGGCACCGGGCTCGGGGAGGTCGCCGGCAAGGTGTTCCGCATCGGCCATCTCGGCCGGCTCACCGACGTGCAGGCCCTGTCGGGCCTCGCCACCGCCGAGATGTGCATGGCGGATCTCGGCCTGTCGGTCCGGCTGGGCTCGGGCGTCGCGGCGGCGCAGGAGTTCTACCGGACCTCGGCCGCCTCCCCGCTGCGGGCCGCCGCGTGAGGCCGAGGGCGATGGAGGTCCCCACCCTCGACGACGTGCGCGCGGCCGAAGCGCGCATCGCCCCGCACATCCATCGCACGCCGATCCTGACCTCGCGGATGCTGAACGACCTCAGCGGGGCCGCGCTGTTCTTCGAGGGCGAGACCCTGCAAGAGGCCGGGGCCTTCAAGGCGCGCTGGGCCACGAGCGCGGTTCCGCTGGCGGCGATCCTGCGCCACCGCGACACCTTCGCCGGCAAGCGCGTCGGCGTGATCGTCACCGGGGGCAACGTCGACCTCGACGCCCTGCCCTGGATGTCCCACCGAGCGGGAGCAACGCCATGAACGCCGTCACACCCTCCCGTCCCGAGGTCGGCTTCGACGTGCCCGCGCTGCCGGGCATGGCCGAGGCCGAGATCCAGACGCCCTGCCTCGTCCTCGACCTCGACGCGCTGGAGCGCAACATCCGCCGGATGGGGGACTACGCCCGGGCGCACGGCATGCGCCACCGCGTCCACGGCAAGATGCACAAATCCGTCGACGTGGCGAAGCTGCAGGAGCGGCTCGGCGGCGCCGTCGGGGTCTGCTGCCAGAAGGTCTCGGAGGCGGAGGTCTTCGCCCGCGGCGGCATCAAGGACATCTTGGTCTCGAACGAGGTGCGCGACCCGGTCAAGATCGACCGGCTCGCGCGGCTGCCGCGGACCGGCGCGCGGATCATCGTCTGCGTCGACGACATCGCCAACGTGGCCGAATTGTCGGAGGCGGCGGGGCGGCACGGCACGCGGCTCGACGTCTTCGTGGAGATCGATTGCGGCGCCGGGCGCTGCGGCGTCACCGAGACCGCCGAGGTGGTGCGGATCGCGCAGGCCGTCGCGGCGGCGCCGCACCTGCGCTTTTCCGGCCTGCAGGCCTACCAGGGCGCCATGCAGCACCTCGACGATTACGAGGCGCGCCGGGCGAAGCTCGACGCGGCCATCGCCCTGGTGCGGGACGCCGTCGCGGCGCTCGAGGCGGTGGATCTCAAACCCGAGCTGGTCTCCGGCGGCGGCACCGGCTCCTATCCCTTCGAGAGCCAGTCGGGCGTGTACAACGAGCTGCAATGCGGCTCCTACGCCTTCATGGACGCGGATTACGGCCGGATCCGCGACGCCGCGGGCCGCCGCATCGACCAGGGCGAGTTCGAGAACGCGCTCTTCCTCCTCACCAGCGTGATGAGCCACGCCAAGCCCGACACGGCGATCTGCGACGCGGGTCTCAAGGTGCAGTCGGTGGATAGCGGCCTGCCCGTCGTCTTCGGCCGCGACGACGTGGCTTACGTCAAGTGCACGGACGAGCACGGCGTCATCGACGACCCGCGGGGCGTCCTGAAGGTCAACGACCGGCTGCGCCTGGTGCCGGGCCACTGCGACCCGACCTGCAACCTGCACGACTGGTATGTCGGCCTGCGCGGCGGCACGGTCGAGGTGGTTTGGCCCGTCTCGGCCCGCGGCAAGGCCTATTGATCGTCCCTCGATCGGAGTCGGTCCCATGCTCATCGTTCCGGAAAACGCCGTCGCGGGCCTGATCACGCGGGCCGCGTGCTTCACGGCGATCGAGGGCGTCTTCGCCGCCATGGCGCGGGGCGCCGCCCGCAACTTCCCGGTGGTGCGCGAGGCGATCGGACACGCCGACGCGCTCTACGGCTTCAAGTCCGGCTTCGACCGGGAGAGCCTCGCGCTCGGGCTCAAGGCCGGGGGCTACTGGCCGCGCAACGCGGAACGCGGGCTCACCAACCACCAGTCGGCGGTGTTCCTGTTCGAGGCGGAGACCGGCCGCTGCCGGGCCGTGGTGGGCGGCAACCTGCTCACGGCCCTGCGCACCGCGGCGGCGAGCGCGGTGTCGATCCGGCACCTCGCGCGCGCCGACGCGCGGGTGCTCGGCATCGTCGGGGCCGGCCACCAGGCGGCCTTCCAGCTCCGCGCCGCCCTGGAGCAGCGCCCCTTCGCGCGGGTGCTCGGCTGGAACCGCAACCCCGCCCGGCTGGAGCGGCTGGCCGCGGTGGCCGGGGAGGCGGGCGTCGCGTTCGAGGCGGCGGATCTCGACCGGCTCGGCGCGGAATCCGATGTGATCGTCACCATCGCGTCGTCCCACGCGCCGCTGCTGCGGGCCGATCAGATCCGCCCCGGGACGCACCTCGCCTGCATGGGGACCGACACCAGTGGCAAGCAGGAGGTGGAGGCCGCGCTCGTGGCGCGGGCGAGCCTCTTCACCGACGAGGTCGCGCAGGCCGCGACGATCGGCGAGTGCCAGCACGCGGTGGCGGAGGGGCTGGTGCGGCGGGAGGACATCGCCGAGATCGGCGCGGTGATCATCGGGGCGCATCCGGGCCGGACTTCGGACGCGGCGATCACGCTCTTCGACGGCACCGGAATCGCCCTGCAAGACCTTGCGGTGGCGGCCTCGGTGGTCGACCTCGCGGTGGCGAAGGGGCTGGCCGTGGAGGTGCCGTTCTGAGGGGGCGCGCTCGCCGCTTCCCCGACGCGGAAGCGGGGATCCCGCGGGACGTCTTGACGCCAGCTACAGCATTTCCCGCTGCAGCGGACTCCGGTTCAGCAGAGTAAGAGCGACGAAATCAAAAACCTCAAGCGGATCCCAGATTTCAAATTGATCGAATGCTGCTCTATTGCCAAAATCCCAGCATGCAAATCGTGCTAAGGGCTGTTTAGGGTGCGAAGCAGATCTTAATTCGCGGTCACGGCAATTCTATTTAGTGATACCTCGAACGGGCCGACGCGGATGTGCAGGCCGTCATCCTTAAAGACCTCCAGCTCGTGGAGCCGTCCTCCGACGACGTGCAGCAGGAGGTTGACGCAAGGCCAAGACGAGTCATCGCCTTCCAGGTAGCGGCCCGCGACTGGGATACGCCCGACGACCCCGGCCGGCGCCCCCTCGACCTGGAACCGCAAGCTGCCCCGGTCGTCGATCCGACGCACCAGCGCGGTCCGGACCTGCGCGGCAAGGCCGTTCCGCCCGGGGAAATCGGCGGACAGAAGGTGGTCGAGCACAGCCCGCTCCTGCGGCCCGAGCGCACGCCATTCGACGATTTCAGCCCTCGGCACAGCCACCGATCCGGCAGCCGAGAGGTCGCCCTCGCGCAGCCAACCGATCGCCGCGTGCGCTTCCCGCCCGGCGGCCTTGGCCGTATCGAACAACCCGGACCGGCCCAGGTCCGTGCCACCCCAAGACGACCACGAGCCGTTCTCGTCATCCTCGTGCCGAAGGATGGCCTCTCTGTAGACGTATAGGCCGACGGGGGTCTCGAAGACTTGCGCGCAGCGCAGGCCGTCAGGGCTCAACCACTGTTCAACAAGCCTGTCGGACCCGTGCCGGCACGCGTCACGCAGACCCAGGAGCGCGCGAGCCGCCCGGGTTCGCTTGGCTGGCGGGAGCGACAGTCCCATGTCCCCGACCTCGATCCGTTCGAGATGCGCAACGAGCGCATCCTCGGATATGGCGGTGTCGCGCGTCAGGGCCGTGAGATCGGGGACGTAGTCGTCGTACTCGTCGTCGGGACCAAAATCGCCCAGGCTGATCGGATCCCAGACTCGGCGCAGGACGTGCCCAACGTGCGATGCCAGCCCGTCGTTGTCGCCAGCGTCACGCATCGCGCCGTCCCGTTTCGCCGGGCTCAATGCTGATCGCGACCGCGCGGTTGCGGATCAGTCCGCTGAGCCCGTAGCAGGGCTCAAGCTCGAACTCGATGTCGTCTGAGGCCGTGTCTGATGCGATGTAGTTGCGTCGATCCGGCCGATCGAGCGCCGGGCGAAGAACGAGGCTGCCAATGACGTTCCAACAGTTGAACCCATTGAGGCTCAACTCCTTAACATCATGCAAGGTGAAGGTCACGACCGAGTGACGGTTGAGAAAGAGTCTACCATCCAGGCCGATGTTGTCGGTGACAATCCAACCGTGCACACGCAAGGTGGTCAGGCGACTGCGTTCGAGGTGCGGACGAAGGACCTCGCCCTCGTCGAAGGTCGGTACGAGGCCGAAATACCGAACCGGTTCGGGCCCACCGGGCACCTCCCCATAGACCTTCTTCGGCACTGCGCTTTCCAGTCTTAGTTGACCAATGTGTAGACATTCAGCCATGGGCACTTCACATCCGCAGCGAATAGGAAGCAGACCATCGCAAAGTCAAACCGATTAGTTTTTTGCCCTAGGATTTTCGGCTGTCGATGGTCTTTCTGCTTCTGCGAACGATGAGCGGGCACGGTGCTCCGGGAGTACGCGCGTGCTCCTCGCGACGCGCGCCCCGCCGCCCCCCTACTCCGGCTTCCCGTCGCGCTTGCGCGGGAGTCCGAGCGGGTTGCCGTCGCGCAGCGCCTCCGGCAGCAGGGCGTCCGGGAGATCCTGGTAGCTGACCGGCCGCAGGAAGCGCGTGATGGCGAGGCTGCCGACCGAGGTCGAGCGGCCGTCCGAGGTCGCCGGGTAGGGACCGCCATGCACTATGGCGTGCGTGACCTCGACGCCCGTGCCGAAGCCGTTCGTCACGATCCGGCCGACCTTGCGCTCCAGGAGCGGCAGGAGCGCGCGCGCCGCCGCGTGGTCCGCCGCGTCGAGGTGGATCGCCCCGGTGAGCTGCCCCTCCAGGCCGGACAGGACCGCGCGCAACTCGTCGAGGTCCCGGCAGCGCACCACGAGCGACGCCGCGCCGAACACCTCCTCGGCGAGGCGGTGATCGCCCCGGAAAGCCTCGGCCGTGGTGGCGAACAGGCCACCCCTGCCCTGATAGCGCCCGCCCTCCCGGCCGCGGGCCAGGGTCTCGACCGCCGGATGGGCCTCCAGGACCTCCGTCGCCGCCCGATAGGCGTCGTGGATGCCCGGCGTCAGCATGGTGGCGGCGTCGGTCTCCCGCAGGGCCGCGGCGGCCTCCCGCAGGAAGGCGTCGAGGTCGGGTCCGTCGACCGCGAGCACGAGGCCCGGATTGGTGCAGAACTGGCCGGCCCCGAGGGTCAGCGCCCCGACGAAGCCGCGGGCGATCGCCGCGCCCCGCGCCGCCAGCGCGGCCGGGAACAGGATCACCGGGTTGATGCTGCTCATCTCGGCGTAGACGGGGATTGGCACCGGGCGGGCCGCCGCGATCCGCATCAGCGCCGTCCCCCCGGCCCGCGAGCCGGTGAAGCCCACCGCGGCGATGCGCGGATTGGCCACCAGCGCCTGAGCGATCTCCACGCCCGAATCGAACAGGAGCGAGAACACGCCCTCGGGCAGCCCGCTCGCCGCCACGGCCCGCTGCACCGCGCGGCCGACGAGTTCCGACGTCCCCGGATGGGCCGGATGGGCCTTGGCCACCACCGGACAGCCGGCGGCGAGGGCCGCGGCGGTGTCGCCGCCCGCCACCGAGAAGGCGAGCGGAAAGTTCGAGGCCCCGAACACTGCCACCGGCCCGATCCCGACCATGCGCAGGCGCAGGTCCGGACGCGGCAGGGGCTTGCGCTCCGGCAGGGCCGGGTCGATGCGGGCCTCCAGGTAGGCGCCGTCGCGCACCACCCCGGCGAAGAGGCGCAGCTGCCCGACCGTGCGGCCGCGCTCCCCCTCCAGCCGGGCGCGGGGCAGGCCGGTCTCGGCCATGCAGCGCTGGATGAGGTTGTCGCCGAGGTCGAGGATCGCCTGCGCGACCGCCTCCAGGAAGGCCGCGCGGGTCTCGGGCGCGGTCTCGCGGTAGGTGTCGAAGGCGGCGTCGGCCAGGGCGCAGGCCCGGTCGAGCTGGTCGGGCGAGGCACCCGCGAAGGCGGGGGCCAGGGGCTCGCCGGTCTCCGCCGCCACGGCGCTGCGCGGCGCGCCGGTCCCGGCCGCCGCGGCGGCGCCGATCAGGTTCTCACCACGGATCGTCATGCTGTCTCCTGTCGTGCGAGGGCCGTCAGCGCGCCCAGCGCAGCACCAGCGGGTCGTTGCGGCGGGCGAGCTCGATCAGGCCGGCGCGGGTCGCCGGATGGAGCGGCATCACCGGGTGGCGGGTCGCGCCCGAGCGGATCACCCCGCCCTCCTCCATCAGCGCCTTCGCGGCGACCAGGCCGCATTGCCGGTTCTCGAAGTTGATCAGCGGCAGCCAGCGCTGGTAGGCGGTGATCGCCCCCTCGCGGTCGCCGGCGAAGAAGGCGTCGGTGATCTGCCGGATGCCGTCCGGATAGCCCGCGCCCGTCATCGCCCCGGTCGCCCCGGCGTCGAGATCGGCGAGGAGCGTGATGCCTTCCTCTCCGTCCCAGGGACCCACCACCGCGTCGCCGCCCTCGGCGATGAGCGCCCGCAGCTTCCCGGCGGCCTGCGGCACCTCGATCTTGAAGTAGGCGACGTTCTCGATCTCGCGCGCCATGCGGGCGAGGAGCGGCACCGAGAGCGGGGTGCCCGCCACCGGCGCGTCCTGGATCATGATCGGGATGCGGATCGCGTCCGAGACCCGGCGGAAGAACGCCTCGATCACCGCGTCCGGCACCCGGATGGTCGCGCCGTGATAGGGCGGCATGATCATCACCATGGCGGCGCCCGCCTCCTGTGCCCGGCGGCTGCGCTCGGCGCAGACCGCGGTGGCGAAATGCGTCGTCGTCACGATCACCGGCACCCGGCCCGCGACGTGCTCCAGCACCGCGTGCATCACCCGCTCGCGGTCCTCGTCCGTGAGCACGAACTGCTCGGACCAGTTCGCCAGGATGCAGATGCCGTCGCTGCCCGCATCGATCATGAAGTCGATGCAGCGGCGCTGCCCGTCGAGGTCGAGGTTGCCGTCCGCGTCGAACACGGTCGGCGCCACCGGGAACACGCCGCGATAGATGGGATGGGTCATCGGATGCCTTCGTCCGTGAGGGTCGCGCGGGTCGATGCACCGGGGCGACGGGCGATCGCATCCTCTCCGGATCGCGGCATGCTGGTCGTCCTCCCGGCCCCCGCTGCCGCAGGGACGCATCGCGACGGGCGGCCCGGTCACGGGTCGAGGCCGGCTCCTCCCATGTCGTTCGGGGAACTATCGCGCCATTGTCATGCAGAGCAAATGCCGATATTGGGCGCCGACATACCGATTCCGTTATGTCAGCGGGGATCCGCGTGCAGGAGCGTCTGTCCCTCGCCCGGCTGAAGCTGCGGCACCTGCGCCTGCTGACGGCGATCGAGGCGGCCGGCAGCCTCGGCCACGCGGCGCAGGCGCTGCGCATCACGCAGCCGGCCGCCTCGCGCCTGCTCGCCGAAGTGGAATCCGTGGCGGGCGCCCCGCTCTTCGACCGGCATCCGCGGGGCCTCAGCCCGAATGCCCACGGGGAGGTCCTGACCCGGAGAGCGCGCGCCGTGATGGCCGAACTCAACGCCGCCGGGGAGGAGCTCGACGTCCTGCGCGCGGGCCTCGGCGGCGCCGTGGCGCTGGGCGCGGTGACGGCCCCGGCCGTGGACGGAATCGCCGCGGTCGTCACCGCCCTGCAGGAGCGGCATTCGGACCTGCTCGTCACCGTCGAGGTCGGCACCAGCCTGCCGCTGGTGCGGATGCTGCTCGACCGCAAGCTCGACTTCGTCCTCGCCCGCATCCCGGCGGAGGTTGACGCCGCCGACCTCGACTACCGGGAGATCGGGGACGAGGAACTGATGTTCCTGGTGCGCGACGACCACCCTTTCCTGGCCGGGGAGGCGCCGCCGCTGGCGGCTCTGGCGGAGGCGGCCTGGGTGATGCAGCCCCCCGGCACCCTGCTGCGGCGGCGGATGGACCTCCTGTTCCGCGAGGCCGGGCTCCTGCCGCCGGAGCGGGTGCTCAACACCTCGTCGGTGCTCCTGACGCTCGCGGCAGTGGCGCGGGGCGGGATCATCGGCGCCTTTCCGGCCGCGGCCGCGGCTCTATTCCTGCAGGGCGGCCGCACCCGGCGGCTCGTGCCGGGCGACCTGACGCGTCGCGTCTCGGTCGAGGCGTTCGGGCTGATCCGCCATCGGCACCGGCCGCTCTCGCCGGCCGCGCAGCGGGTCTACGCGGCGGTCGAGGTGGCCATGGTGCCGCGAGACGCGACCCGCCTCAGCTCCCCCGATAGGTCGAGTAGCTCCAGGGCGCGATGAGCAGCGGCACGTGGTAGCGCCCGTCCGGGTCCGCGACGCCGAAGCGGACCGGCACCTCGTCGAGGAAGGGGGGCTCGGCCAATCCGGGCGTGCCCTGACCCCGGAAATAGGCGCCGACCCGGAACACCAGTTCGTAGGTCCCGGAGAGAAGAGCGGGCCCGGCGAGGAGCGGGTCGTCGGTGCGGCCGTCCGCGTTCGTCACCGCCTCTGCCACCGTCTCGCCCCTCCCGTCCGGGCCGAGCCGGCGCAGGGTGACCGCCACGCCCGCGGCGGGCCGGCCGGACGTCACGTCCAGCACATGCGTCGAGAGATGTCCCACGGCGATGCTCCTGCGGTGATCGTCTCGGGGGGTCGAGACGCCGCAGCGGAGCACCGGGCCGGCCTCGCCGCAACCGGAAACCGGCCCCGATTGATCGAACGGTTTTGAAACTCCTTGGCCCCGCGGCGGCTCGCCTGCGGACCGGTCTGCCGGCACTCTCGCGGGGCTCACGACCCCGAAGTCGCGGGGCGGCGATCCCCCGCCCCGCACCGCCCGCAGAGGATGCCGCGCCGATGGACCCGATCCTGCACGAATGGGGCAGCTTCCTCATCCGCTGGACGCACGTCGTCGCGGCCATCGCGTGGATCGGCGCGTCCTTCTACTTCATGCACCTCGATGCCAGCCTGCGGGCCATCGCGGAGATCCCGGCCGGCAAGGGGGGCGAGGCCTGGGAGGTGCACGGCGGCGGCTTCTACCAGGTGCGCAAGTACCTGGTGGCGCCCGACCGCCTGCCCGAGCACCTGATCTGGCACAAGTGGCAATCCTACTCGACCTGGCTGTCGGGATTCGCGCTGCTCTGCTGGATCTATTACGGCCAGGCCGAGCTCTACCTGATCGATCCGGCGGTACGCCCAATCGCGCCGCTGACCGGCGCGGGGATCGGCCTCGCCGCGCTGGCGCTGGGTTGGCTCGTCTACGACGGGCTCAATCGCTCGGCCCTCGCGCAGCGGCCGCCGCTTCTCGCGGGCGCGATCTTCCTCGTCGTGGTCGCCTTCGCGTACGGGTTCCAGCAGGTCTTCTCGGGCCGGGCGGCGATGCTCCACACGGGTGCGGTGATCGCCACCTGGATGACCGGCAACGTCTTCTTCGTGATCATGCCCAACCAGCGCAAGGCGATCGCCGAGCTGGTGGCCGGCCGGGTGCCGAACCCGGCCTGGGGCAAGCAGGCGAAGAACCGCTCGTCCCACAACAACTCCCTGACGCTGCCGGTGCTGTTCTTCATGCTGTCGGGCCACGCCCCGATGGTGTGGTCGACCGCGCCGGTCTGGGCGATCGTCGGCCTCGTGGTGATCACCGGCGGGGTCGTGCGCCACTTCTTCAATGTCCGCAACGCCGGCGGCGGCGACCGCTGGTGGACCTGGGGCGTGGCCGCCGCCTGCGTGCTGCTCGCCGCCGCGATCAGCATCGCCTCCTCACCGGCCGGCCGCCAGCGCCTCGGCCTCGCCGCGGCGGCGCAGGTCGCCGCCGCGGATCACCCGGACGCCGAATGGCCGGCTCCGGACGGCCCGGTGATGGCGGCGATCGGCAGCCGCTGCAGCATGTGCCACGCACCCGAGCCGCTCTGGCCGGGCCTCGCGACGGCGCCGAAAGGCGTGCTCCTCGATACGCCCGAGCACGTCGCCCGCTTCGCGCCCGCGATCCGCCTCCAGGCGGTGCTCACCCGCGCAATGCCGCCCGGCAACGTCACCGACATGCAGCCCGAGGAGCGGGAGGATCTCGCCCGCTGGCTCGCGGAGCGCTGACCGCTGCCGGTCGCCGGCCTCACCGGTCCGGGCGCTACCGCAGCACCGCCCCCACCAGCGCCAGACGCTCCGCCACGTGCGCGCGCAATCCCTCGTGGGCCATCTCCACGAAGGTCTTGGTGCGCGCCGAGAGCATCTTGCGCGACGGGTACAGGATGCCGAGGGTCACCGGCACCGGCGGCGTGTGCGGCAGGACGCGGCGCAGCCGCCCCGCCGCGAGGTGGGGCGCGACCTCGAAGAGCGGCTTCAGGGCGATGCCCTCGCCGGCGAGCGCCCATTCGGTCAGGGTGTCCCCGTCATCCACGTCGATATGGCCGGAGACGGGCAGCGTCACGGTCTCCTCGCCGTCCGTCAGCGTCCAGCGGAACTGCTCGGAGCCCGGGAAGCGCAGGAGCAGGCAATCATGCGCCAGGAGGTCGGCGGGCTCCTCCAGGGCCGGAGCGCGGTCGAGATAGGAGGGCGCCGCGCAGAGCACACGCTCCACCTCCGCGATCTTGCGCAGGGTGAAGCTCGAATCGCGCATCCGCGCCATGCGGATCGCCACGTCGACGGCCTCCTGCACGAGGTCGAGGAGGTGGTCGGAGAGGCGCAGGTGGATGTCCGTCTCCGCGTGGCGCGCCCGGAAGCGCGGGATCAGCGAGGCGACCACCCCGCGCCCGAGCCCGAGGGGGGCGGTGATCTTCAGCACGCCCCGCGGCGCCGCCCCCGCGGTCTCGACGCTCTTCTCGGCCCGGTCCACCGCGGCCGTGATGGCAAGGCAGTTCTCGTAGAAGATCCGCCCCGCCTCGGTCAGGCTCATGCGCCGGGTCGTGCGGGTGAGGAGGAGGCAGCCGAGATGCTCCTCCAGCGTCTGGATCCGGTAGCTGATCACCGAGGGCGACAGGCGCAGGCTGCGGCCGGCCGCCGAGAAGCTGCCGGTCTCGGCCGCGCGCATGAAGATCCGGACGCTTTCCAGCGATATCATCCCGGCCGATTCCGCCAAGATCCCGAAAGGTGTCAACGAGAAATTCCGGGATACCGGCACCGTCGGGGCCTCTAGGCTCGCGGCCCTGGCAACGCCCGCGCCCTCCGGATCCCCGATGAGCCACGCCCCGTACAACCCGCCCTGCGGCGGCCTTCCGCCCCAGACCGCCCTGATGACCGGCCGCGCCGTGTTCACGGAGGCCTACGCGGTGATCCCGCGGGGCGTGATGAGCGACATCGTCACCAGCGTCCTGCCCTTCTGGGAGGGCACCCGGACCTGGATGCTGTCGCGGCCGCTCTCGGGCTTCTCCGAGACCTTCGCCCAGTACCTGATGGAGGTGGCGCCGGATGGCGGCAGCGAGCGGCCAGACCCCGACCCGGAGGCGGAGGGCGTGCTGTTCGTGGTCGAGGGCGCGCTCACGCTCACCCTCGACGGGCGCGCCCACGCGCTGCGCCCGGGCAGCTACGCCTACTTGGCGCCGGGCGCCGCCTGGGCGCTGCGCAACCGGAGCGGCGGGGCGGCCCGTTTCCACTGGGTCCGCAAGGCCTACGAGCGGGTGCCGGGGATCGACGCGCCGGACTCCTTCCTGACCCACGAGTCGGGGGTCGCGCCGGTCGGCATGTCCGGCACCGACGGGGCCTGGGCTACCACCCGCTTCGTCGACCCGGCGGATGTGCGCCACGACATGCACGTCAACATCGTCGCCCTGCGCCCGGGCGCCACGATCCCCTTCGAGGAGACGCACGTGATGGAGCACGGGCTGTTCGTGCTGGAGGGCAAGGCGGTCTACCGGCTCAACCGCGACTGGGTCGAGGTCGAGGCCGGCGACTACATGTGGCTGCGCGCCTTCTGCCCGCAGGCCTGCTACGCGGGCGGGCCGGGCCCGTTCCGCTACCTGCTCTACAAGGACGTGAACCGCCACGCCGCCCTGCGGCCGCGGGGGGCGGGCCGGTGAGCCCCCTTACGCTGACGGCGCGCCCGCTCACGGCGGAGGCCTTCGCGGCCTTCGGGCGCGTCCTCGACACCGCGCAGGTGGCGCCCCGGGCGATGAACGGCGGCATGGCGCGCCGCTTCCACGACCTCGCGGAGGTGGAGGTCGCCGGCGAGGGGGGCCGGGTGGTGATCGGTCTGGTGGAGGCGCGGCCCTACCCGCTGCCGCTCGCCCTTACCCTCGTCGAGCGCCACCCGCTCGGCGCCCAGGCCTTCTTCCCGCTCACCCGCGCGCCCTTCCTGGTGGTGGTCTGCCCGGACGAGGGCGGCCGGCCCGGGCGCCCGGAGGCCTTCGTCACCGCGCCCGGACAGGGGGTGCTCTACCACCGGGGCACCTGGCACGGTGTGCTCACCCCCTTCGGGGCGCCGCAGGACTTCCTGGTGGTGGATCGCGGCGGGCCGGGCGCGAACCTGGAGGAGCACGTCTTCGGGGAACCGTGGACAGTCGCGGTGCCAACGTCAGGCTAGAGGCTGTTATGGCCCGGAGACAGGTATTGTGTCGCGTCAGCGGAGACCAAGATGACACGTGAAGCCTGCTCCAGGTTTTTGATTTTGCCGTATGCCCTTCGTTGAGCCGGCATCTTCTTCCGCGAAAAATACTCTAGACAGCTGAGTTCAGAGCTTTGCTCATGATGACGCTGCGATACATCTTCCCTCGCCAGTTCGCATGTTCTACGAAACGAAACCCGCGCCGCTCGTACCAAGCGATCAGGTGATGTGCGCCCTCTGATGTATCGAGCGCAAGTTCTGTCGCGCCCGTCCGTCTGGCGCGCCGCTCGGCCTCGGTCAGCAACAGGTTTCCCACGCCGCGCCCTTGAGAGTCGGGCAGAACGCCGAACTGCCCGATCGTCGCGACCTCGGGCCTTTCGTACCACGGGCAGCCTTTGGACGTCCCCGGAGACCGAAACAGGATTGTCCCGACGATTGTGGTGTCATCAACCGCGACGATGCAATCACCATCAGCGATGCGTCTGAGCGTAACATGTTCCGATTGATCGACCGCTGTGTAGTTGAAACCCATCTCACCTAGCCGGGCATAAGCAGCGTGCAGCAACTGTGTCAAAGCCGCGATTGAATCTCCGGATTGTAGAGGACGGATGAGCATCTTGACCTCGGATCACAAAAGGCATTTATCAGTGATTACCCTTGGTCAGCAGCGAGTCGCAAGCGGCCGTTCCCTTGGTCGGGCGGATTGGGTTTTGACCCACTTGCAGCGCGGGATCGGGCGCGACGGACGTGGAAGGGCGTTCGCCGCGGCCCTGCGGGCATGGTGCCGATCACCATCCGCGACCCGCAACGCGGCCCGTCGAGAGGTCGCTTCCGGCCGCAGCCGCCCGCCTCAGGCGCCTTCCGCCAGGGCCTTGAGCGCCGCGAGGTCGCGCCTGACCCAGGCCTCGTCCGCGGCGAAGCGCTCGGGGCTCATGTCGGGCAGCCGGAACAGCGTCAGCATCACCTCGCTGCCCTCCTGGTTCGGAACGATCCGCAGGGGCACGAACACGACGCGACCATCCCCGAGGTCGACCCAGTGATCCATCACGCCGAGATCGTTGCGCGGCGTGAACCGGATCGTGACGGGTCCCTCCGGTCCCATTGCCCGCCACACCTCCCCGTCACTCGCGAGCCCGCCGCCACTGAGGCCGGACGCCCAGCGCGGGAAGCTCTCGGGATGCCAGAGCATGTCGTAGAGGGCGCGGGCTTCACGTCGCACCGCGCAGGTGACGACCTTGGCGTCCAGCATGGTTCCTCCGCGGGACGACCCTCGCAGGCGGGAGCCCCTGTCCCGCCCGCCTCCCGCCGCTACATTAACGGAGGATCGAGCCGGGGACGCCGATGTACGCCGAGGACGGCTGGAAATCACCCTGGGAGCCGCCGCCCCGTCGGCGCCGCCTGACGGATCGCCAGGAGCGGGTGTTCCTCTGGATCATCGCCGTCAACGCGCTGCTGCTCCTTCTCGCGCCGGTGGGCGGCTCGACGGTCATCCACGCGGTCGTCGCAGCGCTCCGACACGGGTGAGGCCGGAACCTCGCTGTCGCGGCCGGCCCAAGTCGCGAGGCGGGATCCGCTCTGGATCGCGCAGGTTCCGAATCGTCCGGCTGCGATGGGATCCATCGGCGATGTCGCGCATCGATTCGGCGGCGACCTCAGCACGCCGCGAGACGGCAAGGCGTCGGCCCCAGGACTGGACCGAGGAGCCTCTTCGCGGCGAAGCTTGCGCGGGTTCGCGGATGGCCTTCCGCCGACACTGCCTGCGGGCCCGGACCGGGGCGCGCGCCGCGATGACCCGAATGCCAGACGTTCCACCGGAGGCCCGCCCGATGACGTCCCTGCTCCTGAAGAACGCCGAGATCCTGGTGACCATGGACGAGGCCCGCCGGGAGATCCGGGGCGGGGCGGTCTACGCTGAGGACAACCGCATCGTCGCGGTCGGCACCGCCGAGGAGGTGCCGGCGCAGGCCGACACCGTGCTCGACATGACCGGCCACGTGGTGCTGCCGGGGCTCGTCAACACCCACCACCACATGTACCAGACGCTGACCCGCGCGGTGCCGGCCGCGCAGGACGCGGACCTGTTCGGGTGGCTCACGGCGCTCTACCCGATCTGGGCGCGGCTCACCCCCGAGATGGTCCGGGTCTCGACCCAGACCGCCATGGCGGAGCTGATCCTCTCCGGCTGCACCACGTCGAGCGACCACCTCTACCTCTACCCCAACGGCTGCCGGCTCGACGACGCGATCGAGGCCGCGGAGGCGATCGGGATGCGCTTCCACGCCGCCCGCGGGGCGATGAGCGTGGGCGAGAGCCAGGGCGGCCTGCCCCCCGACGCCCTGGTGGAGGACGAGGCCGCGATCCTGGAGGACACCCAGCGCCTGATCCTGCGCTGGCACGACCCGTCGCGCTTCGCGATGCGGCGGATCGTGGTGGCGCCCTGCTCGCCCTTCTCGGTGAGCCGCGACCTGATGCGCGACGCCGCCGCCCTCGCCCGCAGCGCCGGGGTCTCGCTGCACACCCACCTCGCCGAGAACGACGACGACGTCCGCTACAGCCGGGAGCGGTTCGGCATGAGCCCGGCCGAGTACGCGGCGGATCTCGGCTGGACCGGCCCCGACGTCTGGCACGCCCACTGCGTCAAGCTCGACGCGGCGGGCATCGCCCTGTTCGGCCGCACCGGCACCGGAATCGCCCATTGCCCCTGCTCGAACATGCGCCTGGCCTCGGGCATCGCCCCGGTCCGCCAGATGCGCTGCGAGGGGGTGCCGGTCGGGCTCGGGGTCGACGGCTCGGCCTCGAACGACGGGGCGCACCTGCTCGGCGAGGCGCGCCAGGCGATGCTGCTCGCCCGGGTCGGGTTCGGCCCGGCCGCCATGACGGCCCGGGAGGCCCTGGAGATCGCGACGCGCGGCGGCGCGCGGGTGCTCAACCGGGACGACATCGGGGCGCTCAGCCCCGGCATGGCCGCCGACATCGTGGCCTTCGACCTCGGCGCCCTCGCCTTCGCGGGGGCCCGGCACGACCCGGTGGCGGCCCTCGTCTTCTGCTCCCCACAGGAGGTGGCCTGGAGCATCATCGATGGGCGCATCGTCGTGCGCGAGGGACGCCTCGCCACCCTCGACGCGCGGGCGCTGGCGCGGCGCCACAACGACCTCGCGGCGGCGCTGGTGCGGGACGAGCGGGCGCCCTGAGGGCAGATCGCCCTGAGATCCGGGACGCGGTTCGGCGCACCTGCCGCCCCAATCGCGGTCACCGACAAGCTTCCGTTGTCTTCTCTCGCCATTCGTGATGAATTCTGCGGATTTTGTGATACAAAAAGAGAGTTTAATCAAACAGAAATCGCAATTTCTGCTTTCAGCTTGCGCTCAATTGCACAGCGATACGAAATCGTCATCTTCAACCGCATACTCCGATCCGATGTTCTACAGCACAGCAGCGTGATATCAGAAAAACGACCTTGACAGAATTCGCGCCCTGCCGAACACTTTGCGCTCATCTCACGCGTCGATTCCTTGCGTCTGTTGTCGGTCCGGGCCCTCTCGCGCCGGCGAAACACCGCCTGGAACCGAGGCATTTCGAGGGGGGACATCCGGATGCACCAGCACACCCCTCCCGCCTCGGCCGGGCGGGCGCCGCCGGCCGCGAGCGCCCGCGACACCAGCCGCGACGGGTTCCGCAACCGGCTGGAGGATGCCCTGCTGACGCGGGGGCGCTCCTTCTGGGAATTCGTCAACGGGCAGCCCTGGCTCGCCCGCTTCCTCAACCGGCTCATCGTGTCGAACGCGGTGCTGAAGGCGCCGACCCGGCCGCTGCGCCTCTCGACCAAGGCCGATTATCCGGCCTGGTCGACGCTCACGGACCGCACCTACTTCGCGCGCTACCTGCCGCCGGCGGAGATCCCGGACCTGCCCCCGGTCGAGGCGCTGGCGCCCCTCTACGTCACCCGGGCCTCCGGCCCGCGCCTGTCGCGGCGCTCGACCCTGCTGTTCCCGAGCTTCGCGCAGTGGTTCACGGACGGCTTCCTGATGACCGTCCCGGACGACACGCGGCGCACCGCCACCAACCACCAGATCGACCTCTCGCAGATCTACGGGCTCACCACCGAGGTCGAGCACGCCCTGCGCGAGCGCAGCCCGGACCCGCACCGGCGCGGACGCCTCCTGTCCGAGATCCGCGACGGGGAGGAATGGGCCCCGCGCCTGTTCGACGCCGCGGGCGTCCGCGACCCGCGCTTCGCGGCGGTGCCCGACCCGGTGAAGATGCCCGCCGACCTGCCGGCGGACCGCAAGGCCACCCTGTTCGCCTTCGGCGGGGAGCGGGCGAATTCCACGGTGTTCACGGCGGCGATCAACACGCTGTTCCTGCGCGAGCACAACCGCCTCTGCGGCCTGATCGGCGCGGCGAACCCGGGCTTCGACGACGAGCGCGTCTTCCAGACCGCGCGGGCGGTCAACACGGTGCAGCTGATAAAGGTCGTGGTCGAGGAGTACATCAACCACATCTCGCCCTACTGGTTCAGGCTGCTGGCCGATCCGACGCCCTGCTACCGGGCGGTCTGGAACCGCGAGAACTGGATCCCGGTGGAGTTCAACCTGCTCTACCGCTGGCACAGCCTGGTGCCGGAGACCGCGACCTGGCGGGGCGCGCCCTTCCCGATGGCCCAGGCCCGGTTCGGCAACGGGCCGCTTCTCGCGGACGGGCTCGGGGCGGCGCTCGACGCGGCGAGCCAGTCGGAGACCTGGCGCATGGGGCTGTTCAACACCGCCGAGATGCTGCGGGGCGTCGAGGCGGCGAGCCTGCTCCAGGGCCGGACCAACGGGCTCGCGGGCTACAACGACTACCGCGAGACCATGAACTATCCGAAGGTCGAGCGGTTCGAGCAGATCAGCGGCGATCCCGAGGTCGTCGCCGCCCTGCGCGATCTCTACGGCACGGTCGACCGCGTGGAGTTCTTCGTCGGGCTCTTCGCCGAGGACCCGCCCGAGCGCTCGGCGGTGCCGCCGCTGATCGGCCGGATGGTGGCCGTGGACGCCTTCTCGCACGCGCTCACCAACCCGCTCCTCGCGCCCGCGGTCTTCAAGGAGAAGACCTTCACCCCGGAAGGCTGGGCGTCGATCGCCGCGACCGCGACGCTCGCCGACATTGCCGGGCGCAACCTGCCGGGCGGGGCCGCGCGCTTCCGCATCAGCATGGACCATCCGGAGCATCGGTCGGTCGCCTGATCCGCGGGAGGACCGTCATGGCGGAGCGCAAGGTCTACGAGGTCGGCCTCGTCCTCGCCGGTGCGGTCTCGGCCGGCTGCTACTCGGCCGGCGTGATGGACTTCCTGATCGAGGCCCTGGACGGCTACTACGCCGCGCGCGGCCAGCCGGGCTGGACCGGGCCGACCCACGACGTGCGCGTGCCGGTTCTGGCGGGCGCCTCGGCCGGCGGCATGACCGCCGGGATGGCGGCGCTGCACCTGTTCCGGGACCTCGCCCACGTGCGGCCGGGCGCGCCCCCGCCGCCGGCCGGGACCAACCGCCTCTATGCGAGCTGGGTGAGCGACATCGCGATCGAGCACCTGCTCGACACGGGCGACCTCGGGCCCGGCCAGGGTCTGCGCTCGCTCCTGTGCAGCGACGTCCTCGACGCCATCCTGGCGGACGCCTTCCGGATCGACGGGGGCGTGGTGCGCCGGCCCTGGATCGGCCGCGGCGACGATGCCGGGCTGCAGGTCATGCTGACCCTGACGAACCTGCGCGGCGTTCCCTATTCCTTCGACCTCGTCGGCGCCGGGGCCAAGAGCAACTTCGGAATGACGAACCACGCCGATATCGGGTCGTTCCGGCTCGGCGCGGGGCCGGCGCCGGCGGGCAGGCCCTGGCTCGACGTGGCGGGGCCTCACGACGCGGCCTGGGACTTCTTCCGGGCGGCGGCCCTCGCCACGGGGGCCTTCCCGGTCGGCCTCGCCCCGCGAGCGGTGACGCGCGCGGCGGCCGACCTCCTGACCTGGGGCACGGTCGGGCGCGCGGGTCCGGACGGGCGGTTCACGGTGATTCCCCCGGATTCCGCCTTCGACCTCACGGCCGAGAGCCGCTACTGGGCGGTGGATGGCGGGACCATCGACAACGAGCCGCTGGAGCAGGCGCGGCGCTTCCTCACGGACGGGCACCCCGACGAGCCGCGCGGGGAGCAGGCGAAGCGGTCGGTGGTGCTGATCGCGCCCTTCCCGCACCCGACCGCCCTGACGGAGGATCCGGTCACGGGCACGCTCGCCACCACCCTCCCGGCCCTGTTCTCCGCGCTGATCAACCAGGCGCGCTTCAAGCCGGAGGAACTCGCGCGGGCGCGGGACGAGGAGGATTTTTCCCGCTACATGATCTCGCCCGAGCGGGAGAAGGCCGGCGGCGGCCGGCCCGCCCTGGCGATCGCGAGCGGCGCGCTCGGCGGCTTCAGCGGCTTCCTGCACGAGAGCTTCCGCCGGCACGACTACCTGCTCGGGCGGCGCAACGCCCAGGCCTTCCTGCGCTGGAACTTCGCGCTGCCGGCGACGAACGACCTCTTCGCCGGCGCCACGATCGGCCCGGAATGGGCCGTCCGCGACGCCAGCGGGGCGACCGGATCCCTCGCCCCGCAGGAGGACGCGACGCGGTTCGCCCTCAAGACGTTCAAGGCCCCGGGCGGTCCCCCGCAGGGCGTCCCCGTCTACCCGATCATCCCGCTGACCCCCGCGCTGCAGACCCCGATCGAGATCGGGCCCGCCGACCGCGCCCGTCCCGGCGACGTGGACCGGGACGAACTGAAGCGCCGCATCGAGGCCCGCGTCGAGAAGGTGGTGGAGGCGCTCATCGACGTCGACCTGCGCAAGGAGACCGACGAGATGGGCCGGATCGGCGGCTACCTCGCCCGCGAGGGCGCGAAGTCCTTCGGCACCCACGTCGCCGCCCGCAAGGCCGCGGCCGCCCTGGACGCCGCCCTCGATCAACTCGCCAAGGACTTCCCCTGAGCGGCCGCCCGGGACGTTCCGCGCGGAGCCCGGCCGTCCGGGCAAGAAAAGGCCCGCCGCGGCCAGGCCGGGCGGGCGGGAGTGCTTCTCAACGGGGGTTGAGACCCGGCCACCGAAGCATGATCGAGGGCCTGACGAATTCACCTTTGTTAGAACGATTCGATTGCCCGGAGAATCGGTGATCCGAAGGCTTTGACGTGGATCAATGACCTAAACTGGCGAGCATGACAGGAGACGCGCGTCACAGAGACTTGGGACTTTGGCCCACTTAACGCATGATGTTGCCGTCCATCTGAAGAAGACGCCATGAGCAGGGCGCACGGGACCGGCTGGTGAGGGAGCAGCGAGGACGTCATGGCGCCTGAACCGACCCGCGACGCGGTGCCCCGAGGGGTTCCGCGCGGCGGCCTCCAGGCCGCGGAATTCGAGGACAAGCGGTACGGACTCCTGCGGGTGGACGGCCGCTCGGTGATCTACGTCGCGCACGAGGGCGAGGCCGCCGGGCTGCGCTTCACCTATCCGAGCGAGCACGACGCGCGGGCGCAGCTGAGCTTCTTCCGGGCCGCGTACCAGGACCTGAAGCGCCACCGCGCGGCCCCTCGGTGAGAGGTGAGGCGGAGCGGGAGGGTGGCGGCCGCGCGCGGGTCAGGGAGGCCCTGAGGGGGAGGCCGCGGCCGACCCCGTCGGTCGCTGCAGGGCGACAGAGCGGAACCGAGTGCGGACATGAGGCGGCGCGATTTCGTCCTTCTCCTGGGGCCCGCTGCAGCGACGGGTTGGTCGCGGCTTGCGCGCGCGCAAGACCCCATGCGGGTCGGGATCGTCTGGCACGCGGGCAGCTCCGACGAAGAGGAGCCTTACTTCAGCGCGCTTCATCGAGGATTCGTCGACCTCGGCTATGGCGATGACAGATTGCTCAGATTCGAGCACCGTTTCCCGAATGAGCAACCCGATCGCTTCGTGAGCTTGACGGCGGAGCTCGTCGCGTTGCCGGTCGATTTGATCGTTGCTGTAACATTGCCCGCTGCCCTGGCAGCTCAGCAGGCGACCAAGACCATACCGATTGTCTTCATATTGGTACCCGATCCCGTCCGATCACGGTTGGTTCATTCATTTTCCAGACCAGGCGGAAACATCACGGGTCTGACCCAGATCGCCGTCGAACTGAGCGCCAAGCGGCTCGCGTTGCTGAAAGAAGCGGTGCCGCAGATGCGACGCGTCGCACTCCTCGTCAATGCGAATGATCCGCAGACGATGCAGCGCGTGATCGATGAGCACAACGCCGCCGCAGCCGCGCTCGATCTGAGCGTCCAATCGTTCGGAGTACGGTCTCTGGACGACTTTGAACGATCCTGCGATAAGATGCTTGAAAATCATTCCGAAGGCATCGTCGTATATCCGGATGGACTGACCTACAAAGGGCGCAGCCTGCTCGCATAGTATGCTCGGGCGCGCAAACTTCCATTGATGATGTTTTCACGAGAGAGTTTACTGGCCGGCGCGCTTCTTTCTTATGGGCCAGACTACAAGCATATATTTTATCGAGCAGCATCTTATGTCGACAAGATCTACAAGGGGGATAAACCAACCAGTATGCCTGTCGAGGCGCCAGAAAAATTTGAATTTTGCGTAAATATGAAGACAGCAGCAGAACTCGGGCTCGAAATTCCCCCGTCACTTCTGTCCAGGGCCGACGAACTCATCGAGTAGACCATCTGCGTCGCTTCTCGACTTCACGATCACGGCCACCGGCTCAAACGGTGACGGTCTCGGCCTGCAGGGCCAGCGCATGCGCGGCTCGGCATGGAGACGAGCGCGACCGTGACGGGCGGGACGGGCAGAGCCGGGGGAGAGCGGCGAGGCCGAGGGGTCGGTGATGGCGCCCGCCGCGCTCGGGCCGGCCGAGGGTAGACCTGTCTCGCCGTCGGGCCGACTCCCGCCGAGATCCCCGGTGCTCTCGTTCATCGATCTCACGGGCCTCCGCGATCGGGGCTCTCCCGGTGTCGACCGGTCAGATCTCGTTTCGCTGAGCGAGACGAAGACCAGCCGTCCGGCCCGGTTGATCACCACCCTGGCGGTCTGCCTCTCCTCCCGCTTCATCACGCGGACCGACCGGGATGCGCGGGCGTCGGACCGGGAGGCTCCGGGCGCTCGCGCTAGGTTTCTGTTTTTGCCGCCTTTTCTGCGACGCCCGGGATCCGCCCGGCCGGAAAATGCGCTAGGCGCCCGGCCGTGTCCCCGTCTATGGTCCCGCCGGAGGGCCGTCGCCGCCCGGGTCTGCAGACGGAGGGCGGGCGTGAAACGCGAGAGCGGGCTCGACGCGGTCAGGCTGCCCCTCGCCTCGGCCGGCGCGCGCCGGATCCACGGGACCGTGGCCCACGACCTCGGCATCGCGATCCTGGCCGGGCGCTACGCGCCGGGCGAGGTGCTGCCCGGCGAGATCGAGTTCTCGGAGCACTTGCGGGTCTCCCGGACCGCCTACCGCGAGGCGATCCGGATCCTCGTCGCCAAGGGACTGGTCGAGAGCCGGCCGAAGACCGGCACGCGGGTGAGCCAGCGCAACCGCTGGAACCTGCTCGATCCCGACATCCTCGCCTGGGCCTTCGAGGCGGATCCGAGCGAGGCCTTCATCCGCGACCTGTTCGAGCTGAGGCTCATCGTCGAGCCGGCGGCGGCGGCGCTGGCGGCGGCGCGCCGCTCGGCCGGCGATCTCGCCCGGATGGGCCATGCCCTGGAGGAGATGGCGCAGTTCGGGCTCGCCACCGATGCGGGCCGGGCGGCGGACCAGGCCTTCCACCACGCCGTGCTGGAGGCGACGCGCAACGCCTCGCTGATCGCCCTGTCGAGTTCGATCGCCGCGGCGGTGACCTGGACCACCATCTTCAAGCAGCGGCGCCGGGCGCTGCCGCGGGATCCCCTCCCCGACCATCGCCGGCTCTTCGAGGCCATCGTCGCCGCCGATCCGGAGGCGGCGCGGGCGGCGATGAGCGATCTCGTGCGCCTCGCGCTGGCCGACACCGAGATGTCGATGAAGGAGTGAGCCCTCCGCCGCCGGCGCGCGATCCCCGGGGCCGCCGCCGCGACGCGGCGCAGGCCCCGGAGACGCGCCCGAGCCGGGGCGGCCCGTCAGTGGTTGTCGCGGGGCAGGCCGCGGGTCTGGGCGACCCGCTGGAACTGCTCGGCGCCCTCCAGGATGGCGCCGGTATGCATCTGCCCGACGGCTGCCCGCTGCATCGCCTGCCAGGGCGTCTGCGACGGCGGGTAGGCGTAGCCCCCGGCCGCCTCGAAGGCGCGGCGGCGCTCGGCCAGCTCCGCCTCGGAGATCAGCAGGTCGGCCCGGCCGCGGCGCAGGTCGATCCGCACCCGGTCGCCGGTGCGCAGCAGGGCGAGGCCGCCGCCGGCCGCCGCCTCCGGCGAGGCGTTGAGGATCGAGGGCGAGGCCGAGGTGCCCGATTGCCGCCCGTCGCCCAGGCAGGGCAGCGCGTGCACGCCCTCGCGGATGAGGTAGGCGGGCGGGCGCATGTTCACGACCTCGGCCGCGCCCGGGTAGCCGACCGGGCCGGCGCCGCGCATCACCAGCACCGTGTCGGGGGTCACCGTCAGCGCCGGGTCGTCGATGCGGTGGTGGTAATCCTCGGGCCCGTCGAAGACCACGACCGGCCCCTCGAAGGCATCCGGGTCCTCCGGATTCGACAGGTAGCGGGCGCGGAACTCCTCGCCGATCACGCTGGTCTTCATGATCGCCGCCTCGAACAGGTTGCCGGTGAGGACGAGGAAGCCGGCCTTGTCCCTCAGCGGCTGCTCGAAGGGGCGGATCACCTTCTCGTCCTCGATGGTGGCGTCCCGGCAGTTCTCGCCCATCGTGCGCCCGTTCACGGTGAGCGCGTCCTCGCGGATGAGACCGTGGCGCATCAGCTGCGCCACCACCGCCGGCACGCCGCCCGCCCGGTAGAAGTCCTCGCCCAGGTACTCGCCCGCGGGCTGGAGGTTGACGAGGAGCGGCACGTCGAGGCCGTGGGTCTGCCAGTCGGTGATGGAGAGGTCCGCCCCGACGTGGCGGGCGATGGCCGCGAGGTGGATCGGCGCGTTGGTCGAGCCGCCGATCGCCGTGTTGACCACGATCGCGTTGAGGAAGGCGTCGCGGGTCAGGATGTCGGAGGGCTTGAGATCCTCGTAGGCCATCTCGACGATGCGCTTGCCGGTCCGGTAGGCGACCTCCTGACGGTCGCGGTAGGGCGCCGGGATCGCGGCCGAGCCCGGCAGCATCATGCCGAGCGCCTCGGCGAGCGAGTTCATGGTCGAGGCGGTGCCCATCGTGTTGCAGTAGCCGGTGGAGGGCGCCGACGAGGTGACGAGCTTGATGAAGCCCTCGTCGTCGATCTCGCCGGCCGCCAGCATCTGGCGGGCCTTCCAGACGATGGTGCCCGAGCCCGTGCGCTCGCCCTTGTGCCAGCCGTTCAGCATCGGCCCGACCGAGAGGGCGATGGCCGGGATGTTGACGGTCGCGGCGGCCATCAGGCAGGCCGGGGTGGTCTTGTCGCAGCCGGTGGTGAGCACGACGGCGTCGAGCGGGTAGCCGTAGAGCAGCTCGACGAGGCCCAGATAGGCGAGGTTGCGGTCGAGGCCCGCGGTCGGGCGCTTGCCCGTCTCCTGGATCGGGTGGACGGGGAATTCGAGCACGATGCCGCCCGCCTCGCGGATGCCCTCCCGCAGGCGCTCCGCGAGGACGAGGTGGTGGCGGTTGCAGGGCGAGAGATCGGACCCGGTCTGGGCGATGCCGATCACCGGGCGGCCGGAGCGCAGCTCCTCCAGCGTCAGGCCGAAATTCAGGTAGCGCTCCAGGTAGAGCGCGGTCATGTCGATGTTCTCAGGGTTGTCGAACCACGCGCGCGAACGGAACGTGCGGCGGGCGGGAGCGTCGGTCATCGGCGGGTCTGGTCCGGGCTGGTGGTGAAGCGGTAGGCGATGCGGCAGCGGTAGGTCGCACCGGGGTCGAGGCGGGCCGAACCGAAATCCGGCCGGTTGGGCGTGTCCGGGAACAGACCCGGCTCGAGGCAGAAGGCGTCCGACTGCCGGTAGGCGAGGCCGGACTTGCCCCGCACCGTCCCGTCGAGGAAGTTGCCGGTGTAGACCTGCAGGCCGGGCTGGTCGCTCAGGACGTCGAGCACGCGGCCGGATTCCGGGTCCTCGGCCCGGGCGACGAGGCGCGGCTCCGCCGTCGGGGCCGCCGAGAGCACGAAAGTGTGGTCGTAGCCGCGGCCGCGCAGGATCTGCGGGTCGCGCCCGTCGCGGATGCGCGCGCCGATCCGCGTCGGCGCGCGGAAGTCGAAGGGCGTGCCCGCGACCGGCGACGGGTCCCCGGTCGGGATCATGGTTCCGTCGACGGGCGTGATCGCCTCGGCCGGGACCGTCAGCACGTGGTCGAGGATGCTGCGGCCCGAGTCCTCGCCGGCGAGGTTGAAGAAGCTGTGATTCGTCAGGTTGACGATGGTCGGCCGGTCGGTGGTCGCCTCGTAGGTGATGGAGAGCGTGCGGTCCGGGCCGAGGCGGTAGGTGGCCGAGACGGCGAGCGTGCCCGGATAGCCCTCCTCGCCGTCGGGGCTCACGTACAGCAGGGTCACCGAGGGCGAATCGCCCTGCGTCACCGCCGCGATGTCCCAAAGGCGCTTGTCGAAGCCCTGCCGTCCGCCGTGAAGGGCGTTCGGGCCGTCATTGGCGGCGAGGGCGTAGCCCCGCCCGTCCAGGGTGAAGCGCGCGTCGCGGATCCGGTTGGCGTAGCGCCCGACGCTGGCGCCGAAATACCCGCCCCGCTCCACCATCGCGGCGAGGTCCGGATGACCCAGCAGCACGTCCGCGGGGCGCCCGGCCCGATCCGGAACGTCCAGGCCGCGCAGGGTCGCGCCGAAGGCGCAGATCCGGGCGGTCAGGCCGGAGGGCCCGCGCAGGGTGACCTCCTCGACGGGCCGGCCGTCGGGCAGCGAACCGAACGGACGGCGCGCGGCGGCGCCCGTCGCAGGCCCGGCGCCCTGATCCTCCGGCATGCTCCCTCCTTCACGCGCCCGCTCCCGGCGGGTCTCATCCTCGCTTGACGTTGCGACTTATACTCATACAAATACCGGCGGCACAAGCCGCGGGAGGCCGCCCGCCTCGGCCAGCGTGACCCCGTGGGAGGTCAGCGCGACCCTGCGGCCGTGACCGGCGCTGCGCCGATACTCTCTCTGCGGCATGCCTGAGAGGCATGTGAATGGTCTTACGGTATGACTATTCAAGGCGCCGCGCCCGTGCCATAAGCCGAAGGCCCAACGCACCCAAGAGGCGCCGGGACATCTAGGGAAGGACGCACCATGAGAGGGGCTGTCTCCATCAAGGCCATGGCTCTCGGCTTGGCGCTCGCGGGCGCCGCCGCCGGTGCCCACGCCGCCTCGCTGACCGTCGGGTTCTCGCAGATCGGCTCCGAATCGGGCTGGCGCGCCGCCGAGACCACGGTCACCAAGCAGGAGGCGAAGAAGCGCGGCATCACCGTCAAGGTCGCCGACGCGCAGCAGAAGCAGGAGAATCAGATCAAGGCGATCCGCTCCTTCGTGGCGCAGGGGGTCGACGCGATCTTCCTCGCCCCGGTGGTCGCCACCGGCTGGGACGGGGTCCTCAAGGAGGCGCGCGAGGCCAAGATCCCGGTGATCCTGCTCGACCGCGACATCGACCCGTCGGGCAAGGATCTCTACCTCACCGCCGTGACCTCCGACAGCGTGGCGGAGGGCCGGGTGGCCGGCGAGTGGCTGGCCAAGACCGCGGGCGACAAGCCCTGCAACGTGGTCGAGCTCCAGGGGACGGTGGGGGCGAGCGTCGCCACCAACCGCAAGAAGGGGTTCGACGCGGCGATCGCGCCGCACGCCAATCTCAAGCTCGTCCGCAGCCAGACCGGCGACTTCACCCGTGCCAAGGGCAAGGAGGTGATGGAGAGCTTCATCAAGGCGGAGGGCGGCGGCCGCTCGATCTGCGCGGTCTACGCCCACAACGACGACATGATGGTCGGCGCCATCCAGGCCATGAAGGAGGCCGGGCTCAAGCCGGGCAAGGAGATCCTGACCGTGTCGATCGACGCGGTGCCGGACATCTTCAAGGCGATGGCGGCCGGCGAGGCCAACGCCACCGTCGAGCTGACGCCGGACATGGCGGGGCCGGCCTTCGACGCGCTCAAGGCCTACAAGGACAAGGGCACCGTCCCGCCCAAGTGGATCCAGACCGAGTCGAAGCTCTACACCGCCGCCGACGACCCGCTGAAGGTCTACGAGAGCAAGAAGAACCTCGGCTACTGAGGCGGGCCGCGCACCGCCCCGGCTTGCCGTCCGTGCCGCATCGTCCGGCGGGGCCGTCGCGGCTCCCCCGGGCGCTCCAGGGTGACCCCGGCTCACGCGAGCGTCCCTTGTCCGACACGCCCCTCCTCAGCGTCCGCGGGCTCTCGAAGAGCTTCGCCGGACACCAGGCCCTCGCGGGGGTCGACTTCACCCTGCGCCGGGGCGAGATCCACGCCCTCCTCGGCGAGAACGGGGCGGGCAAGTCGACCTTCATCAAGGCCGTGACCGGCGTCGTGCGGCGCGACGCGGGCGAGGTGCGCCTCGACGGCGCGCCGATCGCGCCCCGCTCCGCCGAGGAGGCGGCGCGGGCCGGGATCGCCACGGTCTACCAGGAGGTCGGCCTGCTGGCGAACCTCACGGTGGCGCAGAACCTGTTCCTCGGGCGCGAGCCGACCCGCTTCGGGCTGGTGCGCGGGCGCGAGATGCGGCGGCGCGCGGAGGCCCTGCTCGCGGGGTTCGGCCTGTCGATCGACGTCGGCGCGCCGCTCGGCCGCTACCCGGTGGCGGTGCAGCACCTCGTGGCGATCGCCCGGGCGGTCGATCTCTCGGCCCGGGCCCTCATCCTGGACGAGCCCACCGCCAGCCTCGACACCGCCGAGGTCGCGGTCCTGTTCGGGGTGATGCGCCGCCTCGCCGCCCGCGGGATCGGCATCGTCTTCGTGACCCACTTCCTGGAGCAGGTGTACGCGGTCACCGACCGCATCACGGTGCTGCGCAACGGCCGGCTTGTGACGGAGCGGGAGACCGCGCGCTTCCCGCGCCTCGACCTCGTGCGCACGATGCTCGGGCGCGACCTCGCCGAGACCAAGGAACGGACCGAGCCGGCCCACCGGGCGAGGGCGGAGGCGGCCGGCCCGCCGGTCCTGCGGGCCGAGGGGCTCGGCAAGGCGGGCTACCTGCGGCCGGCCGACCTGACGCTGGCGAGCGGCGAGGTGGTGGGGCTCGCCGGCCTCCTCGGCTCGGGCCGCACCGAGACGGCCCGCCTGCTCTTCGGCGCCGAGCGCGCCGATCGCGGCCGCATCCTCCTCGATGGGAAACCGGTGCGGATCGCCGGGCCCCGCGACGCCTTGCGCCACCGCCTCGGCTACTGCCCCGAGGAGCGCAAGACTGAGGGCATCGTCGCCGACCTCACCGTGCGGGAGAACATCGTGCTGGCGCTCCAGGCGCGGCGCGGCCCGTTCCGGCCGCTCAGCCGCGAGGCGCAGGACGCCATCGCCCGCGACTTCATCGCCCTGCTCGACATCCGGCCCCCGGACCCGGAGCGGCCGATCGGGCTCCTCTCCGGGGGCAACCAGCAGAAGGCGGTGCTGGCGCGCTGGCTCGCCACCGAGCCGCGCCTGCTGATCCTCGACGAGCCGACCCGCGGCATCGATGTCGGGGCGCACGCGGAGATCATCCGGCTGATCCGCCGGCTCTGCGACGAGGGCCTCGCCCTCCTGGTGATCTCGTCGGAACTCGAGGAGATCGTGACCTATTCGGACCGGGTGATCGTGATGCGCGACCGCGCCCAGGTGGCCGAACTCGCCGGCGAGGCGGTCGACGTCACCGCCATCCTCCGGGCGATCGCCGCCGAGCCGGTGGCCCTGCCGGACTCCGCCTGATGCGCCTCCTCCGCTCCGGAGCGCCCCAGCTCCTCGCCTTCGCGGCCGTGCTCCTCGCCGACCGGCTCGCCTCGCCGCAATTCCTCTCGCTGCGGCTTCAGGACGGGCGGCTGTTCGGCAGCCTCGTCGACGTGTTCAACCGCGGCGCGCCGGTGGCGCTGCTGTCGCTCGGCATGGTGCTGGTGGTGGCGACCGGCGGCATCGACCTCTCGGTGGGCGCCGTGATGGCGATCGCCGGGGCGGTGGCCGCCAGCCTCGCCGATTCGCATCCCCTGCCGGTGGTGCTCGCCGCCGCCCTCGGGACGGGCCTCGCCTGCGGGCTGTGGAACGGGCTGCTGGTGGCGGTGCTGCGCATCCAGCCGATCGTCGCGACGCTGATCCTGATGGTGGCCGGCCGGGGCATCGCCCAGCTCATCACCGAGGGCCGCATCGTCACCTTCTCCTCCCCCGACCTCGCCTTCCTGGGCGGCGGCGCGGTCCTGGGCGTGCCGATGCCGGTGGTGCTGACGCTCGGCATGCTCCTCCTGACGCTGGCGGTGGTGCGCGGCTCGGCCCTCGGCCTGATGATCGAGGCGACGGGCGGCAACGCCCGCGCGAGCGCGCTCGCGGGCATCGACACGCGCGCGGTGACGATGGCGGTCTACGTCTGGAGCGGGCTCTGCGCGGCGCTGGCCGGCGTGGTCGCGGCCGCCGACATCCTGGGCGCCGACGCCAACAACGCCGGGCTGTGGCTCGAACTCGACGCGATCCTGGCCGTGGTGATCGCCGGCTCCTCCCTCCTCGGGGGGCGGTTCAGCCTGGGGCTCGCGGTGCTCGGCGCCTTCATCATCCAGGCGATGAATACCGGGATCCTGCTCTCCGGCCTGCCGCCCGAACTCAACCTCGTGGTCAAGGCGGCGGTGGTGATGGCGGTGCTGCTGCTGCAATCGCCCCGCCTGTCGGGGCTCGCCCTGGCCCTGCGGAGCCCGCGATGAGCCGCCACCTTCCGGTCCTCGTGGCCGCCCTGCTCTTCGCGGCGGGCTACGCCCTCTGCGCCACGCAGTACCCGGCCTTCCTGACCACCCGGGTGGTCGGCAACCTGCTGACCGACAGCGCCTTCCTGGGCATCGTGGCGGTGGGCACCACCTTCGTGATCATCGCGGGCGGCATCGACCTCTCGGTCGGGTCGGTGATCGGGCTGACGACGGTCTTCCTGGCCCTGGCGATCGAGCGCTGGGGCCTGCCGCCCCTCGCCGCCTTCGCGATCGTCCTCGTGACCGCCGCCCTGTTCGGCGCCGCCATGGGCGCGCTGATCCACGTCTTCGAGATGCCGCCCTTCATCGTCACGCTCGCCGGCATGTTCCTGGCGCGGGGCGCGGGCTTCCTGCTCTCGACGGAGTCGGTCCCGATCAACGCGCCCCTCTACGGCCTCGTCGCGGACAGCGCCCTGCGCCTGCCCGGCGGCGGCCGGCTCACCCTCACGGCCGGCGTGATGCTGGCGGTGTTCCTGGCGGGCGGCGTGCTCCTGCACGCGACGCGGTTCGGGGCGATCGTCTTCGCGCTCGGCGGCAGCCGCCACACGACCGGGCTGATGGGCGTGCGGGTCGGGCGCTACACCGTGGCGGTCTACGCGCTGTCGAGCCTGCTCGCCGCGCTCGCCGGCATCGTGTTCTCCCTCGACACGGCCTCGGGCACCCCCCTCTCGGCGGTGGGCGTCGAGCTCGACGCGATCGCCGCCGTGGTGATCGGCGGCACGCTCCTCACCGGCGGCCAGGGCGGCATGGTCGGCACCTTCCTGGGCGTGATGATCGGGGGCCTGATCCAGACCGCCATCACCTTCGACGGCACCCTGTCGAGCTGGTGGACGAAGATCGCGACCGGCCTGCTGCTGTTCTGCTTCATCGCCCTGCAGCAGGGTTCGATGGCGCTCGCCGGGCGCCCGCGCCGGCCCGGCGGCGGCGACCGCGCGGCGGAGGCGGGAACCCCGGCCGGCGCCGGGTCGCCGCGGGCGGAGCCGCCGGTCCGGCCAGTGGAGTTCCGGCCGTGAGCGAGCCCCTCCTCGTCTTCCGGGCGCGCCCGGCCCGGGCCTGTCACGCCGTCGTGGCGCGGGCGATCGCGATCGACATCATCGCAGGGCGCTATGCCGAGGGCGCGCGGCTGCCGGGCGACGCCGAGCTCCTCGACCTGTTCGGCGTCTCCCGGCCGGTCCTGCGCGAGAGCGTGAAGACCCTGGTCGCCAAGGGCCTGCTGACCACGCGGGCGCGGATCGGGACGGTGGTGCGCCAGCGCGGCGCCTGGAACATGTTCGATCCCGACGTGCTCGCCTGGCACCTGGAGACCGGGATCGACCGGCGCTTCGTCGCGGACCTCGCCGAGATCCGCCTCGCCGTCGAGCCGCGGGCCGCCGAACTCGCCGCCGCGCGGCGCAGCGAGGCCGACCTCGCGGCGATGCGCGACGGCCTCGCCCGGATGGTGCGCGAACCCTCCGGCTCCGCTGGTTTCGCGGAGGGCGACCTCGACCTCCACATCGCCGTCGCCACCGCCTCCGGCAACCCGTTCATGCGGGCGATCGAGGGCGTGGTGGATGCCGCCCTGCGCGCCACCTTCCGCCTCTGCGCGCCCGTGCGGGAGGAGGACCGGCAGCTGACGCTGGCGCTCCACACCCGCATCGTCGAGACGATCGCCGCCCACGACGCCCCGCAGGCCGCCGAGGCCATGCGGGCCGTCATCCTCAACGGCCTCAGCCGCTCGCCCGGGGCCCGCTGAGCCCCCGATCCACCCCTCCGGAGTTCCCCCCGCATGTCCGCTTCCCCCCTGCGCCTCGCCATCGTCGGGCTCGGCAAGATCGCCCGCGACCAGCACCTGCCGGCGATCGCGGCCACGCCCGGCCTCGACCTCGTGGCGGTGGCGAGCCCGGAGGGCGGGATCGACGGGCTGCCCCACGCCCCCTCCCTCGACGCCCTCCTCGCCTCCGGCACCGCCTTCGACGCCGTCGCGCTCTGCACCCCGCCCGTGGGCCGCGGCGCCCTCGCGGCGGCGGCGCTGGCGGCGGGCAAGCACGTGCTCCTGGAGAAGCCGCCGGGCGCGACCCTCGGCGAGGTCGCGCCTCTCGAGGCGGCGGCCCGGGAGGCGGGCTTGGCGCTCTACGCGACCTGGCACTCGCGCTACGCACCGGCGGTGGCGCGCACCCGGAACCTGCTGCGGGACTGCGCGATCCGCTCCGTCTTCGTCGACTGGCGCGAGGACGTGCGCCGCACCCATCCGGGCCAGGACTGGATCCTGGAGCCCGGCGGCCTCGGGGTGTTCGATCCGGGCATCAACGCCCTGTCGATCCTCACCGAGATCCTGCCGCGGCCCGTGCGCGTCGTCTCGGCCGACCTCGCCTTCCCGGAGGACCGGCAGGCGCCGGTGCTCGCCCATCTCGCCCTCGCCGATTCGGCCGGTATCCCGATCCGGGCGGAATTCGAGTTCCTGCATCCGGGCACGCCCGTCTGGGACATGCGCATCGAGACCGACCGCGGCACCTACCTGCTGTCGGGCGGCGGGGCGGCGCTCAGCCTCGACGGCGCGGCCATGCCCTCCGAGCTCGACACGGAGTACCGGGAGATCTACCGGCGCTTCCTCGATCTCGTGGCGCGCCGGGCCTGCGACGCCGACCTGAGCCCGCTCGCCCTGACGGCGGATTGCTTCATGCTCGGGCGCCGCCGCACCGCCCCGGCCTTCGGGGGCTGGTGATGGCGGACCCGCTGCCCGCCGGCGTCGCGATCCTCGACGCCACGCCCTGCCACCTCGGCGAGGGCGCGGCCTACGACCCCGCCACCGGCACCGCGTGGTGGTTCGACATCCTGGAGCGCCGCCTGTTCGAGGCGCGGCCCGATACCGGCGCGGTGCGGGTCCACGCCCTGCCGCTGATGGCGAGCGCGATCGCGGTGGCCGGCGACGGCCGCCACGTCCTCTCGGCGGAGGACGGGCTGCACCTGCGTGAGGCGGACGGGCGCCTGACCCGCCTCGTCGCCGTGGAGGACGACGTCCCCGGCACGCGCTCCAACGACGCCCGGGTGCATCCCTGCGGGACCTTCTGGTTCAGCACGATGGGCCGGGCGGCCGAGCCGGGCGCGGGGGCGATCTACGCCTATCGCGGCGGCGCCGTGGCGCGGCTGTTCCCGGACATCACGATCCCGAACGCGATCTGTTTCACGGCGGACGGCGCCACCGGCTTCTTCGCCGATACCGGCCGGGGCGAACTCTACCGGGTGGACCTCGACCCGACGACCGGCCTGCCCCGCGGCGAACCGGCCCTGCTGTACCGGCACGAGGACGAGGCCGGGCTCGACGGGGCGGTGGTGGACGCGGCCGGCCTCCTGTGGATCGCCCGCTGGGGCGGCGCGCGCGTCGACGCCTTCACGCAGGCGGGCGAGCGGGTCCGCAGCGTGGCCGTCCCGGCCCGGCAGCCGAGCTGCCCGGCCTTCGTCGGCGCCGCCCTCGACCGGCTCCTCGTGACCACGGCCGTCGAGAACATGGACGAGGCCGCCCGCGCGGCGGACCCTCTCGGCGGCCAGACCTTCCTCGTGACGCCCGACGCGGTCGGACGTCCCGAGCCCCGCATCCGCCTCGGGGAGGCCTGAGGCGACCCACGAGACGGGCGGCGCACCGCCCCGGATGACCGACGCACAAGGGAGCACACGCATGATCACCGTCACCCGCCGGGCCGCCGCCCTCGCCCTGGGCCTCGGCCTGATCGCCGGCCCGGCGCTCGCCGCCGGCAAGGCGAGCATCGGCATCGCCATGCCGACCAAGTCCTCGGCGCGCTGGATCGCCGACGGCGAGAACATCGTGAAGGTGCTGAAGGAGCGGGGCTACGACACCGACCTCCAGTTCGCCGAGGACGACATCCCCAACCAGCTCTCCCAGATCGAGAACATGGTCACCAAGGGCGCCAAGGTCCTGGTCGTCGCTGCCATCGACGGCACCACCCTCTCCGACGTCCTCGCCCAAGCCGCCGCCCGCGGCACCAAGGTGATCGCCTATGACCGCCTGATCCGCGACACGCCCAACGTCGACTACTACGCCACCTTCGACAACTTCCAGGTCGGCGTGCTCCAGGCCAAGTCCCTGCTCAAGGGGCTGGGCTACCCGGACAAGAAGGGGCCGTTCACCATCGAGCTGTTCGGCGGCTCGCCCGACGACAACAACGCCTACTTCTTCTACAACGGCGCGATGTCGGTGCTGCAGCCGCTGATCGACAACAAGGTGCTGGTGGTGGGCAGCGGCCAGGTCGGGATGGACAAGGTCTCCACCCTGCGCTGGGACGGCGCCGCCGCCCAGGCCCGCATGGACAACCTCCTCTCCGCCTACTACGCCGACAAGCGCGTCGACGCGGTGCTCTCCCCCTACGACGGCATCTCGATCGGGATCATCTCGTCCCTGAAGGGCGTCGGCTACGGTTCGGGCAATCAGCCGCTCCCGGTCATCTCCGGCCAGGACGCCGAACTGCCCTCGGTCAAGTCGATCGTCGCTGGCGAGCAATACGCCACGGTGTTCAAGGATACCCGCGACCTCGCCCGCGTCACCGCCGACATGGTGGACGCCGTGCTGTCCGGCAAGACCGTGACGGTCAACGACACCAAAACCTACAACAACGGGCGCAAGGTGGTGCCCTCTTACTTGCTGACTCCGATCGTGGTCGACAAGTCCAACTGGGAAAAGGTGCTTGTGGAGAGCGGATACTACAAAGCGGCGGAGATCCGCTGAGTGTCCGTTGCGCACGGGATCCGGCCCGCCGGACCCCCGAACCCGCGCCGCGGCGAGTCCGCGGCGTGGCCCGCCCAGCCACCCCGACGGCCGCCGCGCCGTCCTGACCCATGATGCACGAGGGAGTGAAACGATGACCGGAGTGACGCGCAGGGCCGCCGCCCTCGCCCTGGGCCTCGGCCTGATCGCCGGCCCGGCGCTCGCCGCCGGCAAGGCCACGATCGGCGTCGCCATGCCGACCAAGTCGATGGCGCGCTGGATCGCCGACGGCGACAACATCGCGAAGGTGCTGAAGGAGCGGGGCTACGACACCGACCTCCAATTCGCCGAGGACGACATCCCCAACCAGCTCTCCCAGATCGAGAACATGGTCACCAAGGGCGCCAAGGTCCTGGTCATCGCCGCCATCGACGGCACCACCCTCTCCGACGTCCTCGCCCAGGCCGCCGCCCGCGGCACCAAGGTGATCGCCTACGACCGCCTGATCCGCGACACGCCCAACGTCGACTACTACGCCACCTTCGACAACTTCCAGGTCGGCGTGCTCCAGGCCAAGTCCCTGCTCAAGGGGCTGGGCTACCCGGACAAGAAGGGGCCGTTCACCATCGAGCTGTTCGGCGGCTCGCCCGACGACAACAACGCCTACTTCTTCTACAACGGCGCGATGTCGGTGCTGCAGCCGCTGATCGACA
>NZ_JBSVZN010000028.1:0-131166 GCF_054052225.1 Methylobacterium sp. JK268
GCGGCCGCGCACCGTGCCGAAGTAGTCGAGACCCGACAGGCCGTTCGGGTTGAACACCTGCTGGGCGGCCAGGCCCGTGACGGCCGGGTTGTTGGTGACGAGGGTGAAGCGGTTCCGGTCACGGCCGAAATCGGCGTACTGGGCGTCCGCCTCGATGCCGATCACGACGCCCGAGCCGGGCGTGAACTGGTAGTTGTAGCCGACCTGACCGCCGCCGACGAAGCCGTCGGTGTTGTTGTTGCGGTTCGAGAAGCCCAGCACGGCGGTGGTGCCGGGGGGCACGAGCCCGGTCAGGGCGTTCACGCCCACGACGGTCGGGTTGTTGTTGCTGCCCGTGCCGAAACCGTAGCCAGCGTTGAAACCGGCGTAGAAACCGGTCCAGGTGAAGACCGGCACCGGGGTGAAGACCGGCGGCGGGGCCGCGCGGCGCGGCAGATCGGCCGCCATGGCGGAACCGGCGATAACGATGCCCGCGAGGGCGGTCGCGCTCTTGAGAAGCGACTTCATGGTTCTGGTCCTCTCTACGATGCTCCCGGCCCGCGCCGGCCTAGGCCGGTCGGTCCGCGGAAGCAGTGCCTCGACATATCTCGGCAGCCCTGTGAAAGCTGTGTCCTGGCGACAACGCTGGTGAGTTCACCGCGGCCTTATCGGCGATCTCGCCGCCCGGACTCCCTTGGCTCCTTGCGACGATAACGCCCGCGAATGGCCAAGGTTCACCGCGTTCGGAAAAAATTTCGCCGAACGACGTCCGACGCGCGAGGGTGACCCTGCGAATACGGAATAGCGCCTATGGGTTCAGCGCAATCGCCGACACGAGGCGGCCGTAATCGGGCTCGGCGCGATGCGTGGTGCGCCTGTAGCTGTAGAAGCGATCCGCGTCCGCGTAGGTGCAGAGACCCAGATCCGCGATCGTGCCGACGCCCGCGCGCCTCAGCCGCCCGGCGATGTAGCCGGGCAGGTCGAAGAGCGCGTGGTCGGCCCGGTCCGGGCTCGGCGCGAAGAAGCGGGCGTTGTCCGGCGCGGCCGCGAGGAAGCGGTCGCGGAACTCCGGGCCGACCTCGTAATTCGCGCGGCCGATCGTCGGCCCGAGCACGGCGGTGATCCGCCCGCGCGCCGCGCCGAGGCGCTCCATGGCGTCGAGGGTCGATTCGATGATGCCCGTGAGGGCGCCTTTCCAGCCCGCATGGGCGGCGCCGACCACGCGGCTCTCCGCATCCGCGAACAGGATCGGCCCGCAATCCGCCGTGAGGATCCCGAGGCCGAGCCCCGGCACCCGGGTCGCCATGCCGTCGGCCCTCGGGCGCTCCGGGAAGGGAGCCTCCACGATGACGCAATCCGCGGAATGGACCTGGTAGAGACTCACGAGGGACGCGGGCGCTACGCCGAGATGCGCCGTCATCCGCCGCCGGTTCTCGGCGACCCGGGCCGGGTCGTCGCCGGAGCCCAGCCCGCCGTTCAGCGAGGCGTAGAGCCCCTCCGAGACGCCGCCCTGCCGGGTGAAGAAGGCGTGGCGCAGGCCGGGCAGGGCCGCGAGCGCGGGGGCTTCGAGGTGCATGGGGCGCCTCTCAAGACGGGATCGAGCGGGGAAGCGCCGGCAGGTCCGGCAGGCCGGGACCAGAGACGCCCAAAACCTTAAAGAGCCGCCCCATCCCGGTCGGCGCGTCCTCGATCAGGCGCGCCGCGCCGGCGGCCACCGCCTGGGCGCGCTCGGCCGAGGCCCGACCGGCCAGGCGCTCGGCCCGCTGGGCCAGGCCGAGGGAGAGCAGGAAGTCGCGCTGCGGGATCGGACCGTGCACCGTCGCGCCCGCCTCCGCCGCGGCCCGGGCCAGGGCGCCGAAATCGACGGGCACCGTAAGGTCCGTCTCGCCGGGCGCCGCGAGAGGATCGGCCACGCGGTGGCGGGATACCGCCTGCAGCGTGTCGGTCAGGCCGAGCCGGGCCTCCCCGTAATCGATCGCGATGAGCGCGCCGCTATCACGCGCGAGGCGCCGCGCGAGGGTCCGCATCACGGAGAGCGCCGCGGCGGGGACGGTGAGGACCGCGCCCTCGGGCGCCGGAGCGGCGATGTCCGGAACCGGCTCCAGGTCGAGTCCGAAGGCGAGGCCTTCGCCGTTCCGGTCGAGGCCGATCCGGCGCTCGCACCAGCCCCTCCCCGTCCGCTCGAATTGCCGGACCGGCAGCGCGTCGAAGAACTCGTTGGCGAGGATGAGGGCCGGCCCGGCCGGCAGGTCCTCGACCCGGGTGTGCCAGGTGGGCGCGACGCCGAGGGGCGCGAGCCGCTCGCCCTGCGCGGCCCGCAGCACCGGGCTGGTCTCGACGAGGTGGAGATCGATCGCCACGGCGAAGGCCGGCAGCGCCGCCCGGATCGCCCGCAGCGCGTCGGCCATCAGCGTGCCGCGCCCCGGCCCGAGCTCGACGAGGCGGCAGGGGGAGGGGCTGCCCATGCCGTGCCAGCTTTCCGCTGCCCAGAGGCCGAGGAGTTCGCCGAAGATCTGGCTGATCTCAGGAGCGGTGGTGAAATCCCCGGCGGCGCCGAGGGGATCGCGGGTGGTGTAGTAGCCGAGCCGGGGATGGCCGAGGCAGAGCGCCATGTAGCGCTCGACCGAGATCGGGCCGGTCTCGCTGATCAGCGCCCGCAGCTCGGCCAGGAGGGCGTGCCGCCGCGGGGTCTCCGTCACGCCGAATGCGCCTCGGCATCGGCGGGCCGCTCGCTCAGGCGGGCCCGGGGGAGGGTGGCGCCGCGCAGGGACGCGGCGATCACCACGATCCCGACGATCAGCATCGGGATGCACAGCAGCATCCCCATGGTGATGCCGCCGTTGAGGGCCGAGACCTGCGTCCCGAACAGGAAGCCGAGCTGCGGGTCGGGCTCGCGGAAGAACTCGCAGGTGGTGCGCGCCACCGCGTAGCCGATGGTGAAGATCCCGCCCAGCAGGCCCGGGCGGCGGAAGCCGAAGCGGCGCGCCGCCACGGCCATAAGACAGAACAGGATCAGCCCCTCGGCGCCCGCCTCGTAGAGCTGGCTCGGGTGCCGGGGCAGCGGCCCGCCGGTCGGAAACACCACCGCGTAGGGGAAGTCCGGCGCGGGCCGCCCCCAGAGCTCCCCGTTCACGAAGTTCGCGAGGCGGCCGAAGAACAGGCCGATCGGCACGACCACCGCGGCGAGGTCGAGGAGCGCGAAGGGGCTCAAGGCTCGGGCGCGGGCGAACAGGACGAGCGCCAGCACCGCCCCGAGGAAGCCGCCGTGGAAGGACATCCCGCCCCGCCAGATCGCCAGGATCTCGGACGGGTTCGCCAGGTAGGCCCCGAAATTGTAGAACAGCACGTAGCCGATGCGCCCGCCGAGCACGACGCCGAGCGCGACCCAGACGATCAGGTCGTCGATGTCGGCGCCCGAGGGCCGGCGCACCGGCCCCCAGAGCGAGGCGGCGGCGACGAGGCGCTTGGCGTAGAACCAGCCCCCGACGAGCCCGGCGATATAGGCGAGCGCGTACCACTTGATGGCGATCGGGCCGATCGCGACGGCGACCGGGTTGATCGCCGGGAAGGGAATGGCGAGGAGCGGCGGCATCGGGCCGCACAGGTGGACCGGGTGCGGCTCCCCGTCAACCCGCCACGCCGCCGCGGCGCTCAGGCGGCCGGGGCGCGGCCCGCATTCCCGTCGAGGAAGAGCCGGTAGGCCGGGTTGTCGCTCTCGTCGTGGAACGGGTAGCCGAGTTCCTCCAGCGCCTGCTGGAAGCGCTCGCGGTCGGATTCCGGCACCTGGATCCCGGCGAGCACGCGGCCGTAATCGGCGCCGTGGTTGCGGTAGTGGAACAGCGAGATGTTCCAGACGTGGCCGAGGCTGTCGAGGAACTTGAGCAGCGCGCCCGGCCGCTCCGGGAACTCGAAGCGCAGCAGCCGCTCGTCCGCGAGGCCCGGCACGCGCCCGCCCACCATGTAGCGGACGTGCACCTTCGCCATCTCGTCGTCGCTGAGATCGAGGACCGGATAGCCGAGGGCGGCGAGGCCCTCGATCAACGCCCGCTTCTCGCCCGGCTGGCCCTGGATCTGCACGCCGACGAAGATGTGCGCGTCCGCCCCTTCCGCGATGCGGTAGTTGAATTCGGTGATGGCGCGAGTGCCGATCGCCTGGATGAAGGCCCGGTAGGCGCCGGGCTTCTCGGGGATCGTCACGGCGAGCAGCACCTCCCGCCGCTCGCCGAGTTCCGCCCGCTCGGCGATGTGGCGCAGCCGGTCGAAGTTCAGGTTGGCCCCGCTGTTGATGGCGATGAGCGCGCCGCCCCCGCCCGCCCCGTGCTCCGCGACCCAGGCCTTCAGTCCCGCCACGGCGAGCGCCCCGGAGGGCTCCGACATGGCGCGGGTGTCGTCGAACACATCCTTGACCGCGGCGCAGATCGCGTCGGTGTCGACCGTGACGACGCCGTCGAGATGCTCCCTGCACAGCCGGAACGTCTCCTCGCCGGCCTGACGCACCGCGACACCGTCCGCGAACAGACCGACGCTGTTGAGCACCACGCGCTCGCCGGCCCCGAGCGCCGCCGCCATGCTGGCGGCGTCCTCCGGCTCGACGCCGATGACCTTCGTCTCGGGCCGCAGGAACTTCACCACGGTGGCGATGCCGGCCGCGAGGCCGCCGCCGCCCACGGGCACGAAGATCGCCTCGATCGGCGCCGAATGCTGCTGCAGGATCTCCAGGCCGATCGTGCCCTGGCCGGCGATCACCTCGGGGTCGTCGTAGGGGTGGATGAAGGTCAGCCCCTGCTCCGCCTCCAGGGTCTTGGCGTGCGCGTAGGCCTCGTCGAAGGCGTCGCCGTGCAGCACCGCGTGGCCGCCGCGCGCGCGCACCGCCTCGACCTTGATGGCCGGGGTCGTGCGCGGCATCACGATGGTGGCGGTCACGCCGAGTTCTGCGGCCGCCAGCGCCACGCCCTGCGCGTGGTTGCCCGCCGAGGCGCAGATCACCCCGCGGTCGAGCACGTCCCGCGGCAGCCCCGCCATCTTGTTGTAGGCCCCGCGCAGCTTGAAGGAGAAGACCGGCTGCAGGTCCTCGCGCTTGAGCAGCACCGCGGCGCCGAGCCGCGCGGAGAGCCGCGGCATCCGGTCGAGGGGGCTCTCGATGGCCACGTCGTAGACGCGGGCGGTGAGGATCTTCCTGATGTAATCGTGCACGGGACGGGTCCGGATGGCGGCGGGACGGGACCCTGCCGCAGAGGCGCCCCTTACCGGGTTTCGCGCCGGGAGGCGAGCGCGGCCGTTGTTTCAGGTCACGCCGCGCGAGATCCACTTGGCGACGAGCGGCCCGGTGATGATGACGACGAGGAGCCGCAGGGTCTGCACACCCAGGACGAAGGAAACGTCCGCCTTCGACCCGACGGCGATGATCGCGACCGAGTCGAGGCCGCCGGGGCTGGTGGCGAGGACCGCCGTGAGGAGGTCGATCGGCCGCAGGAAGGTCAGGCCCCAGGCCCACAACCCGCAGAGCGCGATCAGCGCCAGGGTCGCGGCGAGGACCCCGGGCAGGGCCGTGATGGTCGCCCGCACGGTGGCGCGCGTGAAGCGCAGGCCGACCGTCCACCCGACCGCCGCGTAGGCCAGGGCGAGGAGCCAGTTGGGAAGGCTCATGCTGGCGAGGCCGGTCGCGTGCAGCGTCGCCCCGACGGCGAGCGGCCCGATCATGGCGCCGGCGGGGATGTTGAGCCAGCGCCCGAGCGTCGCCCCGACCGCCGCGACGGCGAGGGTGAGCAGCACCGCCAGCGGCTCCGCCGCGCCCACCGGGGCCGGAAGGGCGCCGGTCTCCGGAACCGCGAAGACCCGGGCGATGACCGACATCGTCAGGACCACGCAGGCGACGCGGAGATACTGCATGTAGGCGACGAGGCGCGGATCGGCCCCGTACTCCTCGGCCATCGCCACCATCGCGGAGGCGGCGCCAGGCGAGGAGCCCCAGGCGGCCGTGGTGCCGGGCAGCAGCCGCAGCCGGGTGAGCAGCCAGCCGACCGCGGCGCTCGCCAGCACGGTCACGCCGACCACCGCGAGCATCAGCGGACCGTCCGCGACCAGGGTCTGCACGATCGAGGCATTGACGGCATGCGCCACGAGGCAGCCGATCAGCGCCTGCGCGGCCAGGAAGCCGAGGCGCGGGACGCGGATGCGCGCTCCGGTGACTCCGAACGCGATCGCGGCGAACATCGGTCCGAGAAGGAGCGCGGCCGGGAAGCCCGTGCCCGTGAAAAGCGCCGAGAGCGCCGCCGAGGCGGCGACGAGCCCGACCCATTGCGGGATCGGTCGTGCTGCGGAGCGGCGGAACTGGAGAGCGGCGGACTTCATCGATGATCCGGGCATGACCACGCTGCCGTTTAGAGCATGGGGCGTGCAAAACGATGTCCGCGCCGGCAGGCGCTGGGACATGGCAGCCCCGCGCTCAGAGCAGATCCCCGAGACGGCCTTTGCGCTGCCGACATGGGCGCTTCCGCGACCTCGCGAGACAGAGCCTCTACCGCAGCATGACGCAGCGGCATGAGGGAGGGCGCGACGATGCGGAGCAGGCCATTCGGGTGGCGGTGGATCGTTCGGGAGTTCCGCCTGCGCAAGGGCCACACGGCCCTCCTCGCCGCGCTCATCGGGCTCAGTTATTGGACAGGGCTGATCTTCCCGGTCGCGCTGCAGCAGATCATCGACGCGATCGTAGCGGGCCGGGTCGATGGATGGCTCGTCGGCCTCGCAGCTGCGGCGATCGCTGCCATCGCGACAGAGGTGGGAATGGAGTGGCTCCGCCGACGCGTCAATGCGGGCCTCACGCTCTTCATCGACAGGCGAATCTCGCGCCGGATCTTCTGTCACCTGATGCGCATCCGGTTCGACGGAGCCCAATCGCAGGCCGGCGACCTCCTCGCCCTGTTCGACGAGCGGGAGAGGATCTACGAGTTCGTCCTGTACACGGCGCCGATCCTGATGGTCGACATCGGCGGCGCCGCGGTCGGGCTGGGCCTCGCCTACGCCTATGACGTGGCGTTCGGAGCGACGCTCACCGCCGCGCTTCCCGTCGTCGCGATGATTGGCCGACGGCGAGGGGCCGGGATGGAGGACGCCTACGACGTGCAAGTCGGCGCGAAGGCGGCGTATCAGGGCGTTGTCACGGAGACGGTCCACGGGCTCCCGACGGTCAAGGCGCTGGCCATTGAGGGAGAGCGGGTCCGGCGGTTCGAAAGGGCGAGCGCCGCGCTCTCGCGCGCCAACCGGAACGTCTCCGTCGCGGGGATCCGCTACAATCTGCAGAGCCAAATCATCGCCCGGGGCGTCACGCTCGTCGTGACCGGCATCGGCTGCTGGCGGCTCTACCAGGGCGATCTCACGGTCGGCGGCCTGCTCGCGCTGCAGGTCATCACCGGCCGTATCACCAGCCCGATCTCCCATCTGGGACTGTTCCTGGAGCAAACGCGGAAGGCCAACGTCGCCGTGCGCCGCATCGCGGCCTTCTTGGCGCAACCCTCCGAGCGGGCGGAGAAGCAGCCGCCGCGACGCCAGTTCGACGAGCACGGCATCGCCATCACCGATCTCTCGCTCACCTATCCCGGCGCGGCGCGGCCAGCCCTCGACGGGATCAGCCTGACCTTGCCGCCGCGGGGCGTCGTCGCCATCGTCGGGCGCAACGGGTCCGGCAAGTCGACGCTCATGCGGATCCTGCTCGGCCTGCAGCGGGATTATGCCGGCCGCGTGGAGATCGCCGGTGGCGAGGTGCGCGACTACGATCCGCGCTGGCTGCGCTCCCGCATCGGGACGGTGGACCAAGAGACGATCCTGTTCTCCGGCACGGTGCGGGACGTGGTGTCGACGGGGCGGCACCACGAGGCGGCGATCCGGGAGGCGCTCCGCTTCGCCGGCGCCCTCGACTTCGTCGAGGCGCTGCCCGGCGGCCTCGACGCGCCGCTCGGTGAGAACGGCCGCACGCTGTCGGGCGGCCAGCGGCAGCGCCTTTCCATCGCCCGCGCCGTGCTGCGCGATCCGGCGATGGCGATCCTCGACGAGCCCACCGCGTTCCTCGACCCGGAGGCCGCGCTGGCCTTGGAGCAGCGTCTCGCCGCGTGGGGCCGCGACCGGCTGCTGCTGCTCGTGACGCATCACCTCGCGGCGGCCCGCCAGGCCGCGACCATCGTCGTTCTCGACGGAGGGCGCCTCGTTGGGACCGGCACGCACGAGGCTCTGCTGACCACCGTGCCGGTCTATGCCTCGCTGTGGGCCGACTACACCCGCTCCGTGAAGGCCGAGCCGGCCGCCCTCATCCCCGCTTGAGCCCGGGCTCCTTTGGCCCCGCCGCAGGGATACGTCGCGGCGGGAGCCTGGGCGCGGAAGAACGCGGCGAGCTGCTCCATACCGTCCCCCCGCGGGTCGCTCGCCCGCCAGGCCAGCGCGATCACCCGGTCCGGGCCGTCCTCGCCGAAGCGGCGGCAGACCGTCAGCCCGCTCGGATCCGGTCCGGCGGGCGCCGCGAGGGCCGGAAGGAGGGTGTAGCCCGCGCCCGCCGCCACCATCGAGCGCAGCGTCTCGAGGCTGGTCGCGTGCCGCCCCGCCGTCCCCCCCGCCCCGCAGGCCGCGAGCGCCTGGTCGCGCAGGCAGTTGCCCTCGTCGAGGAGCAGGAGGTCCGGCCCGGCGAGGTCGTTCGCGCGGGGCGGGTCGCCCGCCGCGAAGGCGTGGTCGGACGGGCAGGCGAGCAGGAAGGGCTCCCGGAACAGCGGCGCGACGGTCAGGCCCGCTTCCGGGATCGGCAGCGAGATCAGGGCCGCGTCGAGCCGGCCCTCGCGCAGGCCCTCGAGAATGCCGGCCGTGCGGCCCTCGCTGAGGGCGAGGGAGAGCTGCGGGAAATCCTGCCGGATCTGGCGCAGCACGTGCGGGAACAGGTAGGGGCCGAGCGTCTGGATCGCCGCGAGCACCAGCCGGCCCGACAGCGGCGCGCCGTGCCCCTCGTGAGCGAGGAGCACCAGCCGCTGCGCCTCCGCGAGGACGGCCCGCGCCTGCCGCACCACGGCCTGGCCGGCGGGCGTCAGCAGCACCCGGCGGTTCGTGCGCTCGAAGATCGTGATGCCGAGCGCCTCCTCCAGCTTGCGCACCTGCACGCTCAGCGTCGGCTGGCTGACGGCGCAGCGCTCCGCCGCGCGCCCGAAGTGATTTTCGTCCGCAACGGCAACGACGTATTCGAGATCCCGGAGGGACAGGGCGGCGGCATTCATAGGCCGCGTCTATCACAGCTTTCGCAACGATGCATTGGCCCCGGGGCGGGCCGCGGGTCCATAGGTCCGACCGAGAACGGTTCGAGGGTGGTTGGGCTTCAGGTCTTCCATCCCTATCTCGGTCGTGCTCGCGCGGCAGCGGCGTCCTCGAGGGCGCGGCGCCGCCCATTCGATGGCGAGAGGAGGCTTCATGAGCGATCAACGCCCGATCCTGACGACGCGTCAGGGCCACCCGGTCCGCGACAACCAGAGCCTGCGCACGGTCGGCGAGAGGGGCCCGGCGACGCTCGAGAACTACCAGTTCATCGAGAAGATCACGCATTTCGACCGCGAGCGGATCCCCGAGCGCGTCGTCCACGCCCGCGGCGCCGGCGCCCACGGCTACTTCGAAGCCTACGGGAAGATCGGCGACGAGCCGGCCTCCAAGTACACCCGCGCCCGCGTCCTCACCGAGACGGGCGTGAAGACACCGGTCTTCGTGCGCTTCTCGACCGTGGCCGGCGCCAAGGAGAGCCCGGAGACCGAGCGCGATCCGCGCGGCTTCGCGGTGAAATTCAAGACGGTCGAAGGCAATTGGGACCTCGTCGGCAACAACCTCAAGGTCTTCTTCATCCGGGACGCCATCAAGTTCCCGGACATGATCCACGCCTTCAAGCCCGACCCGGTGACCAACCGCCAGGAGGCGTGGCGCTTCTTCGACTTCGTGGCGCAGCACCCCGAGTCGATCCACATGGTCACCTGGCTGAAGTCGCCCTGGGGCATTCCGGCGAACTACCGGGAGATGGAGGGCTCGGGCGTCAACACCTACAAGCTGGTCAATGACCAGGGCGAGGCGGTGCTCTGCAAGTTCCACTGGATCCCCAAGCAGGGCGTCCGGAACCTGACCTCTCAGCAGGCCTCCGAGATCCAGGCCAAGGATGTCGGCCACGCGACGCGTGACCTCTACGACAACATCAGCAAGGGCAACTTCCCCGAGTGGGAGTTCGCCGTGCAGATCATGCCGGACGGCCCCAACGATCACCTGTCGTTCGACCCGCTCGACGACACGAAGCGCTGGCCCGAGGATCAGTTCCCGCTGCTGAAGTGCGGCCGGATGGTGCTCGACCGCGTGCCGGACAACTTCTTCGCCGAGGTCGAGCAGTCGGCCTTCGGAACCGGCGTGCTCGTCGACGGGATCGACTTCTCGGACGACAAGATGCTCCAGGGCCGGACCCTGTCCTACTCGGACACGCAGCGCTACCGCGTCGGTCCCAATTACCTGCAGCTGCCGATCAACGCGCCGCAGCCGGGCGTGAAGGTCTACTCGAACCAGCGCGACGGCCAGATGACCTACCAGGTCGACGGCACCGGCCCGAACAAGCACATCAACTACGAGCCGAGCACGCTGGCAGAGGGCCTGCGCGAGGCGCCCAAGCCGGCCAAGGACTACCACCAGCCGGTGAGCGGCAACCTCGGCCGCTACCAGACCAGCCGCGCCGAGGACGACTACGTCCAGGCCGGCGAACGCTACCGCTCGTTCCAGGATTGGGAGCGGGAGGACCTGATCGCCAACCTCGTGGGCGATCTCAAGCAGTGCCCCGAGCCGATCCAGCTGCGGATGGTCTGGCATTTCTGGCACGCCGACGAGGATTACGGCCGGCGCGTCGCCGAGGGCGCGGGCATCGATCTGGAGAAGGCGAAGGCGCTGCCGCCGCTTCCCGGCCGCGCCGCGCCGGGCAAGCGCCTGACCGCCGAGACCTACACGGACGGGTCGCAGGCCCACCGGGTCGCCGCCGAGTAAGGTCGTCGCCTCCTCTGACCCGAACCCAGCCCCGCCCGGACCGTCCGGGCGGGGTTTTTGCTGGGTCGCGCGGGCGAAGGCCCTGCGGATGCGAGGTGGCGCGGTGCCGGGCGGCGGCGATCGATCCTCGCGGCGGCAACAGCGTCACGCGTGGTCGGCGCAGGATGCGGGCGCCTACGCGCGCCGGAACCGCCACGCCACGCTCGTTCCGTCCGTGACGTCGAGGTGGAGTACGATCTGCTCCGTGCGCCGGGCGCCGTTCGACGCGGCGAAGAACACGCTCTCCTCGATCACCGGGTCGACGCTGTCGGCCTCGAACAGCCAGGTCTCGTCGCCCGCCCCCTGCAGGCGCACGGCGCGGCCCTCGCGGGAGACCCGCAGGGACGGGTGGAGGTGGAAGCGGATCGCCGCCTCGACCGGGCGGCTGGTCGGCCGGGCGCGGCCGCCCGGCGCCGGCCTGCGGAAGGCGTCCTCACCCTCGACGCCGCCCCCGCCCGGCGGCACGCGCCAGCGACGCTCGTGCACCAGCCCGAGGGTCGGGAGGTAGCCGTCGTGGCTCGCGGCAAGGACGAGCGTCCCGTCCGGAGCGGTGCCGCGCTCCACCGGCACCCGCGCGGGCCCGCGCAGGATCACCGGACCGAGCCGGTGCCGCAGCCACGCGGCGATCGGGTGCGCGAAGCCGCGCCCCGGCGGGTTGAGGAAGCGGCAGGACGAGGCATTGCCGAGGGTGACGGTGGAGTGCGCCGCCGTGGTGCGGGAGAGCTGGCGCATCTCCTCGCCGCTGGCCGGCATGCCGCAATTCACCACCAGCCGCTGCGCGCCGCTCGACAGTTCGAAGGACAGGCAGCCGGCCCCCGCCAGGGTCGCGTGGGCCAGGGGCGGCGCCGGGCCGATATCGGCCACCAGCAGCGTCGTCCCCGCTTCGAGCCGCGCGTAGCCCGTGTGGGGCGCGTGGGTGAGCGGGCGGGCGAGCGCCCCGTCGTAGATGAGCAGGGTGGCGAGCTGATCGGCCTCCGTCGCGCCCATCCCGTTATGGTGGCCGAGCGAGGCGTCCCCGTGCCGCAGCAGCCGCAGGAAGGGCAGCATCCGGTCGATGGCGACGAGAAGGGCCTCGGGCGGAGCGATGTCGCGGCTGAGGAAGCTCTGGCGGAGCGGCAGCAGGTCGAGCAGCACCTCCTGCACGATCGCCGGGTCGCGGCTGACGTGGCCGCCATCGGCCAGGATCTGCCGCCCGAGTTCCCGGACGAGCAGCCGGGTGCCGCGGCGCAGCACCGGCTCGAACCCGTCGCAGCACAGCCCAGCATAGGTCAGGGCCACCGCGGCGGCGAGGCGCTGGCGCGGCGGGACGCCGTGGCGCAGGGCGGCGTCGAGGCGGCGCACGCAGCGTCCGATCCCCCTCAGGAAGGCTTGGTAGAAGCCGTGATCGGCGCCCTCCAGCACCAGCGGCGACTGGCTGAGCAGCGAGATCAGGCGCCGGGCCGCCACGTGCGGGCGGTCCGCGATCTCGCGGTCACCCCGGCCCGCGAGGTAGTCCTGCACGAAGGCCCGGGCGTTGGATCGCGCGAGCGCGCTGTCGGCGGCGCTGAGATGGCGCAGCCAGCCGAAGCCGTAGAGCGCCTCGCCCCATTCGAGGGAGGGCGGCGTGAAGTCGAAGGGCGAGCGCCCGCCGGTGGCGAGCGCCCGGCCGGCGAAGACGAACAGCCCGGCATAGATGTCGCCCGCGAGCGTCGGGTCGCTGGTGCGCAGGTCCTGGGGCGCGATGACGAGGCCGCTGGGCCGCAGGCGGGCCACGGCCGAGGGGACCGACGCGACGTGCAGCAGGGCCGAGCGGGCGGACCGGCCGATCTCACGCCCGACGAGCCGGTAGAAGCGCCAGCGGTCAGGCCCCCAGTGCACGCCACCCCCCGAGGTCCCCGCGCGGCGGCGGGTCAGAACTCAACCATTGGTGAAGGAGACCGGCGCCGTCAAACGGCGCGGCCGCGCTTGTGAACAGGAACGACTCACGCCGGGCGACGCACGAACCGCGCGGCGAAGAACCCGTCGAGGCCGCCCCGGCCGCCCGCGGTGGCCGGCCATTGGCAGGGGAGGGTCCGCAGGTCCCCCGCCGGGCCGAGGAGATCGGTCTCGCCGGCGACCTCCGCGGGCGCGACCGGAAGGCGCGCCATCTCCGGGTGCCGCGCCAGGAAGGCCTCGGCCTGCGCCTCGCCCTCCTCGGGCTCCAGCGAGCAGGTGCAGTAGACGAGCCGCCCGCCGGGCGCGAGCAGGCGCGCCGCCTTGTCGAGGAGCTTCGCCTGGAGGGCGGCGAGGCGCGGCAGGTCGCCCTCGCGCTTCGTCCAGGCCACGTCGGGGTGGCGGCGGATCGTCCCCGTGGCGCTGCAGGGCGCGTCGATCAGCACCGCGTCGAACGGCTCATCCTCGGGCAGGCTCAGCGCGTCGGCGGCCCGCGTCTCGGCAGAGAGGCCGAGCCGCGCGAGGTTCTCGCGCAGCCGCCGCAGCCGCGCCTCGGAGCGGTCGACGGCGAGGACCGCGGCTCCGGCGGCCGCGAGCTGCGCGGTCTTGCCGCCCGGCGCCGCGCAGAGATCGGCGACGCGCTCGCCCGGCCGCGGCGCGAGCAGGCGGGCCGGCAGGGCGGCCGCCGCGTCCTGCACCCACCACGCGCCCTCCGCGAAGCCCGGCAGTTGCGGCACCGGCGTGCGGGCCTCGTCGAGGCGCAGGGACCCGGTCGGCAGCAGGACGGCGCCGAGCCGTTCCGCCCAGGCCTCCGGCTCCGCCCTCACGGAGAGGTCGAGGGGAGCCCCGCGCAGATGCGCGGCCGCGATGGATGCGGCGGCCTGCGCCCCGTAGGTCGCGGTCCAGCGCCGGGCGAGCCAGGCGGGCGTGCCGAGGCCGAGCGGGTCGGCGTCGCCCTCCCGTCGGATCGCCTCCTTCTCCCGGGCGACGCGCCGGAGCACCGCGTTCACGAGGCCCGAGAGGTGGCGGAGCTGCGGTTCGCCCTTCACGAGCCGCACCGCGAGGTCGACGGCGGCGTGGTCCTGGGTGTTCAGGTAGAGGATCTGCGCCGCGCCGGTCGCCAGGACGGCGAGGAGCTTCGGCTGGTCCGCGGGCAGGCCTTGGGCCAGGCGCGCCGCCAGCGCGTGACGGATCTCGCCCAGGTGGCGGAAGGTCGTGGTGGCGATGGCGCGGGCGAGCGCGAGGTCAGGCCCGGACAGGCTGGCGCGGGCCGCCGCCGGGTCGAGCACGTCGTCGAGGGCGGTGCCGGAGCGCGCGCCGAGCAGGTCCGCCACGGTGGCGACGGCGAGGCGCCGCGCCGGCAGCCCGGCGGTCCGGTCCTCTTGTCGATCCTCTCGCACCTCGTCCATGAAGCTGCCGCATCTCCCGCCTTGACGGCGCGTCGGACCCCCTCCACCTCCGGGCGAGGAGCATCGACGCGCGAGGGGCCGGACGTGACACCGTGCCGGCCCGGATGCAAGCGGGAGAAGGATCATGGACGAGAGCGGGACCCCCGAGAGCCCGGACAGGGCCCTGTCGCCGGCGGCGCGGCGCGCGCTGGCCGAGGCGGAGGCGCGCCGGGCGGAGATCGACGCGCGGGCGGCCGAGATCCGGCGTGCGCGGGAGATCGACGGCCGCGGTGGCCTCGAGCCGGTGCGCTACGACGACTGGGAGGTGAAGGGCCTGGCGACGGATTTCTGAGCGCCGCCCGACGGGGAACAGGCGGCCGCGGCCCTCCGTTGCCGACCGGCAGGTCCTGGAGGCAGCGATGGCTGAGACGACGATCAAGAAGGTCTCGGGCGAGACCTCGCCGCACGGTGCGCAGGGCGAGCGCTACCTCGCCTCGGGCAAGCGGGTGGCGATGCGGCTCTGGGAGGAGGAGCCGCCGACGGAGGGCAAGGCCGCCGTCGCCCGCGACTACGAGACGGTCGGCTACGTGATCGCCGGCCGGGCGGAGCTCGAGGTCGCCGGGCAGACGGTGCGGCTCGAACCCGGCGATTCCTGGCTCGTCCCGGCGGGGGCCGAGCACACCTACCGGATCCTGGAGACCTTCACGGCCGTCGAGGCCACGTCGCCGCCCGCGCAGGTGCACGGGCGGGACGGCTGAGGGCCCCCGCGTCGCCTCACCGGGTCACGATGACCGGCGTGCCCACCGCGACCCGGGCGAAGAGATCCACGACGTCCTGATTGTACATCCGGATGCAGCCGTAGGACGCGAAGGTCCCGATCGAGCCCGGGCGGTTGGTCCCGTGGATCGCGTACTCGCCCCGGTCGAGCGTCAGCGCCGCCGCGCCCATCGGATTGTGGGGCGAGCCGCCGGCGATCACGTCGGGCAGGCGGGGATTGTCGCGCTTGACCTCGCGGGGCGGCGCCCAGGCCGGCTGCACGTACTTGCCGTCGATGGTGGCCGTGCCGGTCCACTGCTTCCCTAGCTTGCCGACCGCGACGGGGTAGCGGATCGCCGTGCCGTCCCCATTCACGTAGTAGAGCCGCCGCTCACCCGTATGCACCACGATGCTGCCGGCCGACACGCCGGGGTCGAAGACGACGACCTCGCGCGCCGCGGCGTGGCCGCACGTCACCGCGGCCGCGGCGGCGATGGCCGCGGCCCATCCACTCTGCCTGATCATCCCTGTGGTCCTCGAACGTGACCATTGAAGCGGGACGATAATTCGCGGCCAATCCTGACGTTCCGGTTGGCGAAGATGCTTGCCCGGGGGTGAACGCGCCCCCTCTCCGACGCAGCCTTAACGCCGGGTGTCCGCGGCCCGCCAACAGGGTGACGCCGCGTTGACATGCGAACAGAAAGTGAACAAATTCGTATCCGTCCACAGGAGGCTCGGGATGCGGACCTATCGGTTCCACTGCACCAACGGACTGGAATGCGTGCTCGACGGGTCCGGGCAGCGCCTGCGGCCGGGCGAGTCCGTCGCGGCGCGGGCGCGCGCGGTGGCGGCGGACGTGGCGCGGCACGGCGGCGACTGGTCGGGCTGGAGCGTCACCGTCCACGACCTCGCGGGGCGGCAGGTGCTGGTCGTGCCCTTCGGCGCCGGTCCGGCGCTCGCGCTCGCGGCCTGACGGGGAACCTCCCCGAGACGAAGCGAGGCTCCGGGAGGCCGGGCGCCCGAGACGTCCCTGGCGGACGCGTCGTTCCGTCCAGCGAACGACGCCTCGGGCTTCGCGGGGCTCAGGCCGAGCGCAGCAGCGGGGGCGCCGGCACGGCGATCGGGGCCGGCGGCCGATCCTGCGCCACGATCACGTCCGGCACGCCGCAGGATTCCGCCAACTCGTAGAGGGCGATGAGACCGGCATCGTCGGGCGGCGCGTTCGACGCGATCACGACCGCATCCACCCAGGCGCAGGCGGCCTCGATCAGCGACAGCGCCGCGTCGTCGCCCGACCGCGCCTCCAGCGTGCAGAGAACCCAGTCGTAGGCCTGGCCGAGGGCGTCGAGGGCGATGCCGAGGGCCTTGCGCTCGGTGAGGAGAATGTCGGTGCCGAGCGTGCCGAGGCCCACCTGGTGGAGCCAGGAGCCCTCGTCGCCCCGGATCGCCGTGCCGAAGCTGGCCTCACCCGCGACGACGTCGCTCAGGCCGTCACCGTTCTCGGCGACGGGACCGTCCATCCGGACGAGGACGGCCCGGCCGGTCCGCGCCAGGGCCCGGCCGACGGCGAGGGCGATCGCGCCCGCCGCGGCGCCGCTCTCGATGACCAGGATGCGCCGTCCTCCGCCTGCGCTCTCCACGGTGCCGAGGCGCGCCACCAGGGCGTCGAAGTCGTAGCGGTTCCCGCCGGTGCCGGAGGCGACCGGCGCGCCCTGTTCCGGAAGCGGGGAATCCGGCGCCCGATCGGTCGCGGTCACGACTGGGGTACCGGGCTCGATCAGCACCTCCTCCGGGACCTCGTCCGGGTCGGCCGTGCCGCGCCGCAGGAGCGGGGCTTCGTCCGCCGGTGCGGCGGGCTCCTGCGGGAGGATGGTGCGCGGCGGATCCGTCGGGAGCACCGCCGTTGCGGCGCGGGGCGCCGCGGCATCGGCCGCGCGGGATCCCGCCTCCGCCGTCGGCGGCACGATGGTCGGGCGGCGGCGACCGGCGCCCTGGGCGCCGTCCGGGTCCGCGGCGATCAGGCTGCGGGTCATCACGGCGCCTGCGGCGAGGAGGAAGGCGATGGCGGTCGTGAAGCCGATGATCGGGAGCTTCTTGGGGAAGGACGGCGTGTCCGGGACGATCGCCCGCGACACCACCCGGGCATCGGGCGGCGCGGCGCTCTCGGCGTCCCGCGCAGCGGCCTCGCGGTAGCGGGCGAGGTAGGATTCGAGCTGCTCGCGCTGCACCTTCGCCTCGCGCTCCAGCGCCCGCAATTCGACCTCGCTGGCATTGCCCTTGGCGACGAGGTCGCGCTGCGCGTCGACGGCGGCCCGCAGGCTCTCGACGCGGCTCCCAGCGATGCGGGCGTCGTTCTCGAGGATGCGCACGGTGCGGTCCGCGGCCGACCGGATCTGGCCTTCGAGGTCGGCGAGCTGCGCCGTCAGCTCCTTCATGCGGGGATGCTGGGGCAGGAGGGTACGGCTCTCCAGGGCGAGCTGCGCGCGCAGCGTGATGCGCTGCTCCACCAGCCGGCGGATCAGCTCGTTGTTGGCGACGTCCGGGATCTCGAAGGCGCGCCCGTCGCGGATCATGTCCCGGATGAGCGTGGCCTTGGCGCCGGCATCGACCTGCGCGGCCCGGGCCTGGGTCAGCTGGGTGGAGAGTTCGGTCAGCTGCTGCGCGACGAGCGGCTGCGGCCCGCCCGCACCGCCCGCGCCCCCGACGAGGCCGTTGCGCGCCCGGAAGACCTCGACTTTCGCCTCGGCCTCCGCCACGCGGCCGCGCAGGGTCTCGACGTTGGTGCCGAGCCAGCTCGACGCGTAGCGCGCGGTGTCCACCTTCGCCGCCGCCAGCGAGGCGAGATAGAGGTCGGCGATCGTGTTGGCCCCGCGCGAGGCGAGGTCGGGATCGCGGGACCGGAACTCGATGGTGAGGATGCGCGACTTGCCGGCCGGATAGACCAGCAGGCGGTCGAAGTAGCGGTCGAGGATGCGGTCCTCGGACTCGCGCTCGAGGGGATTGGGCATGAGCCCGACCATCACCAGCACCTGCTGGAGCGGACCGATGCCCTCGACCATCGGATCGAACTCGCTGTTCCCCACGAGGCCGAGGCGCTTGATCGCCTCGCGGGCGAGATCGCGCGACATCACCACCTGGACCTGGCTGGCCACGGCCTGCTCGTCGATCGGCGGCGCCGCGTCGCCGCGCTCCTGCTGGGGGCGCGTGAAGGCACTGTCGCGGCTCTCCAGCAGCAGCTTCGCCTCGCCGGTGTAGCGCGGGTTCACGACCTGCACGAAGACCAGGGCGGCGGCCATCGCGGCGAGCGTCGGCAGCAGGATGGCGAGCCAGTGCCGCCGCAGGAGGCGGCCGAGATCCCCGACGGCCAGACCGTCCACGCTGGATGCGCGATCGGCGCCGGTCGGCCCGGCCGCCCGGCCGCCCACGGAAAAATGCGAAACAGCGGAGGTCGCGCGGAGCATGCGGGCCGTCTGCGATGCGAGGTATCGGGCGGATGGCGGAGCCGTCCGGAACACGATCAAAACTGATTAAGGTTGAAGCCCGGTAAATTTCCCGGCGGCTTGACTGGTCATGGAGTCCAGGCGTGGCGCTCGCATCGAGTGAGCATTCATTAACCATGATCGCTTAGATCTTGGCCGTCGGACGCACTTGGCGCAAAGCAATGAATCGACGCGTTTTCCTGACCGGTCTCGCGACCAGTGTGGCGCTCAGCGGCTGCATGCAGCCGGAGTTCCGCACGGATGCCCTCGACGCGGCCGCCACCGGCTCGATCGGGGCGCAATACGCCCTCGCGGCCGGGGACCGCCTGCGGGTGATCGTCTTCGGTCAGGACAACCTGTCGAACCTCTACGCCGTCGACGGGGGCGGGCGGATCATCATGCCGCTGATCGGCCCCGTGCATGTCGGCGGGGGCACCACCCTGCAGGCCGCCCGGAGCATCGAGGCGCGGCTGCGCGACGGCTTCGTGCGCGAGCCGCACGTGACGGTCGAGATCGACCTCTACCGGCCGTTCTTCATCCTCGGCGAGGTCACGACCTCGGGCCAATACGCCTACGTGAATGGGATGACCGTCGAGACCGCGGTCGCGATCGCGGCCGGGTTCGGGCCGCGTGCGGCGCGCAACTACGCGATCATCACCCGCCAGACCCGCAGCGGACCCGTCTCCGGGGCCGTCCCGATGAATTATCCGGTCCGTCCCGGTGACACGATCCTGATCAAGGAGCGGTGGTTCTAGCGCAGCGCCGGATGGCGCCTCAGGCGAACGCTGCTCTGGGGCAGGCTCCGGTGAGATCGAAACGCGGAGCCTGGATTCGCTCCCGGGTTCCGAGGCATTCGCCACGACGAACCAGCGGCCTCGTCCCCGGACGATGAGCGCGGGAGCCCTCCGCGCGGCGGCGATCGACACGCCCGCTTAACCACCGGCCGAAGCTTCCCCGCCCGGTGACCCGCGTTTAACGCCCCGGCGACCACCGCCGCCTCAGAACAGACCGGCGTGGAACCCGCACCCGACCGTCCCGGGCGGGCGGACGGCCACGCCTCGGGAGAGGTTCGTGGCGCTTCCCCAACTCCGCTTCGTCCCGCCGGCGCCGGTCGCCGACACCGCGACGCAGACCGCACCCGCGCAGGGGGAGCGGATCCTTCACGTCTTCCGGGCGCCCGTCGGCGGGTTGTTCCGGCACGTCATGGACGTCGCGCGCCTCCAGGTCGCCGCCGGCCACGCGGTGGGCCTGTTCTGCGATTCGAGCACGGGCGGGGAGCGGGCCGCGGCCGTGCTGGAGGGCCTCGCCCCGCAGCTCGCCCTCGGCCTCACCCGCGTGCCGATGCGGCGCAACCCGCATCCGCTCGACCTCTCGGCCCTCGCCCGCCTCCACGGCCTCGTCGGCCGAACGGCGCCCACCGTGCTCCACGGCCACGGGTCGAAGGGCGGCCTCTTCGCCCGCACGGTCGTCGCGCCGCGCCGCGTGGCCGATCCGGTTCGCGCCTACACGCCGCACGGCGGCAGCTTCAACTACCGGCCCGGCACCGTGCTGCACCGCCTCTACATGAGCGCCGAGGCGGTCCTCACCCGGCGCACGGATGTCTTCCTGTTCGAGAGCGCCTACATCGCCGGGCGCTACGGCGCCTATGTGGGCGAGACCGACCGGCTGATCCGCGTCGTCCAGAACGGCATCGACGGCGCCGAATTCGCGCCCATTCCCCTGGCCGAGGATCCCTGCGACTTCGTCTATATCGGCGAGTTGCGCCAGGCGAAGGGCATCCCGGTGCTGTTCGATGCGCTGGCGCGCATCCGGACCGCGCTCAACCGGCGCATGACGCTGCTCGTCGTCGGGTCCGGCCCCGACGAGGCGAAGCTGCGCCAGCGGGTGCAGGCGCTCGGCCTCGACGACGTCGTCCGCTTCGAGCCGCCCCAGCCGATCCGCGCGGCCCTCTCCCGCGGTCGGATCATGGTGGTGCCCTCGTTCGCGGAATCGCTCCCCTACGTCGTGCTGGAGGCCGCGGCGGCGGCCCAGCCCCTCGTGGCCACCAATGTCGGCGGCATCCCGGAGATCTTCGGCCCGGCCGCGGGCGTCCTGGTGCCCCCGCGCGACGTGGAGGCGCTCGCCGCGGCGCTCCTGCGCAAGATCGACCAGCCCGAGGAGGTGCGGCGCGACGAGGCGGCGGGCCTGAGCGCGTTCATCCGCAGCCGCTTCTCGATGCAGCGCATGGCCGACGGCATCCTGGACGGCTACGCTGCGGCGCGCGAGCGTCGGCCGGTTACTCAACCCGGCGTCATTCCGTTAAGCCTTCCGTGACCACTAGTTGCTAAAAGTCGGGGGGTCGGACCGACCCGGCGCGGAACCCCGCCGCGGGCGGTCCCTTGACGGCGAGGGCCGCTCCCGGCCCCGCCCGCGGCGCCGGGCTCGGTCCGGACGGGCCGGCCCAGCAGCCGCAGGATGCACCCGAGAGACGCCCGATGACCGCGTTCGACGTCCGCGACATCCTGAAGAGCGCAGCCTCCCAGACGGCGGATCCCTCCGCGCGCCGGCCGATGCCGCCCGCCGAGAACCTCCTCGCGCCGCGCCAGGGCGGGCCGCTCTCGCCCGTCGTGCTCACCGGCTGCGTCCGCGCGGCGGAGGTGGTCCTCATCGCTGTTACTGGCATCGTCGCGCAGGTGGCGATCCTGCACGACGTGGTCCCGCTGCAAATCGGCTATCTCACCACGATCTTCGGCATCGCGGCGCTCAACCTCGCGGTCCAGCAGGGTGCCGGAACCTACGGGATCCGGGCGTTCCGCAAGTTCTTCCATTCCGCCCTGCGTGTCGCGCTCGGCTGGTCGCTGGTCTTCCTGCTCGCCGCGGCGATCCTGTTCTTCGCCAAGCTCGGCGACCACTATTCGCGCCTGTGGCTCGGCAGCTTCTACCTGTCCGGGCTCGCGCTGCTGGTGTGCGGCCGGCTCGGCCTGTCCCTGGCGGTCAGCGAGCAGCTCCGCCGCGGGCGCTTCGACCGCCGCACCGCCGTGGTCGGGGGCGGGGAGGCCGCGGAGGCGCTGATCCGCGCGCTGGAGAGCCAGCCGGAATCCGGCATCCGCGTCGTCGGCGTGTTCGACGACCGCACGGACGGCCGCTCGGGCGACGTCGTGGCGGGCTACCCGAAGCTCGGCACCGTCGCCGATCTCGTCGCGTTCGCGCGCAACACCCGCCTCGACCTGATCGTCTTCACCCTGCCGATCTCCGCCGAGGCGCGCATCCTCCAGATGCTCGCCAAGCTCTGGGTGCTGCCGATCGACATCCGCCTCTCGGCCCATGCCAGCAAGCTGCGCCTGCGCCCGCGGAGCTACTCGTATCTCGGCTCGGTGCCGGTCCTCGACCTGTTCGACAAGCCGATCGCCGACTGGGACGTCGTGGTGAAGGCGGTGTTCGACCGGGTCGTCGGCACCGCGATGCTGGTCGCCTTCGCGCCCGTGATGCTGGCGGTGGCGGTGGCCGTGAAGACGACCTCGCGGGGGCCGATCCTGTTCCGCCAGAAGCGCTACGGATTCAACAACGAGCTGATCGAGGTCTACAAGTTCCGCTCGATGTACGTCGACCAGAGCGATGCGGGTGCGGCCAAACTCGTCACCAAGGGCGATCCGCGGGTGACGCCGGTCGGTCGCTTCATCCGCAAGACGTCGCTCGACGAACTGCCGCAGCTCTTCAACGTGCTGAAGGGCGACCTCTCGCTGGTCGGGCCGCGGCCGCACGCCCTCCAGGCCAAGGCGGCGAACACGCTGTACGATCAGGTCGTCGACGGCTACTTCGCGCGGCACAAGGTGAAGCCGGGCCTGACCGGCTGGGCGCAGATCAACGGCTGGCGCGGCGAGACCGACACCAGCGAGAAGATCCAGCGCCGCGTCGAGCACGACCTCTACTACATCGAGAACTGGTCGGTGTTCTTCGACCTTCAGATCCTGGCGATGACGCCGTTCGCGCTGCTCAAGACCGAGAACGCGTATTGAGGCGACGGCGGCGCCCGCCGGCTCGCGCCCGAACGGGGCGGTGAAGCGCGGCGGCTTCGACGTCTTGACGCCGTGACCGCGAGCGGACATGCTTATCAGATGACCTTCTGCAGTCACGCCACGGGCGGTGCGCTCCGCCTGCGAATTCGACGCCCGGCCTGATCGTTCAGGCCGGCTTCAATTCGACCTGTGCGTGAACGATCAGGCGCTCTCGGCGCCGTCGAAGGTCTCCCATCATGTCCGCGAACGACGCGATGCTCCATCTCCTCTGCGGCAAGATCGCTGCCGGCAAGTCGACGCTCGCCGCGCGGCTGGCGGATCGACCGCGCTCGATCCTCGTCAGGGAGGATCAGTGGCTGGCGAGCCTCTATCCGGGCGAGCAGACGTGCCTGGCCGATTACGTCCGGAACACGACCCGGCTGCGGTCCGTGATGGGGCCGCACCTGATCGCCATCCTGCAGGCGGGTCTCTCCGTCGTGCTCGACTTCCCGGCGAACACGCCGGAGAGCCGGGCGTGGATGCGGGGGATCATCCGGCAGGCGACGGTCTCGCACCAGCTCCACCACCTCGACGTGTCGGACGAAACCTGCCGGGCGCGGCTCCATCGCCGCAACGCGAGCGGGGCGCACGAATTCCACGTCAGCGACGAGGAGTTCGACCTGTTCACGCGCTACTTCGTGCCGCCCCATCCGGACGAGGGGTTCGACGTGGTGGTTCATCGCGCGTAGGCCGTGGTCGCCGGCCTGCCACGGGCGTCCTCGCCGGACGTCCCGCCGTTCGAGACGCCCGCCCCTCCCTGACGCGCGCGGCGGGGAGGGGCGGGCGGCTGCGGGTCAGTGCGCGTGCGCGGTGGCGGCGCCGATGCCGGTCTCCGAGCGGACGTACTGCGCCTCGAAGCTCTCGCGCTCGCGGCGGGCGCGGGCGCTCGCATCGACCTTCGAGATCGCCCAAATCGCCAGGAAGGCGATCGGCATCGAGAACAGGGCCGGGTTGTCGTAGGGGAACAGCGCCGCCGGATGGCCGAAGGTGGTGACCCAGACGGCCTTCGACAGCACCACCATCGCCACCGCGGCGACGAGGCCGATGAGGCCGCCGATCAGCGCGCCGGTGGTGGTGGTGCCCTTCCACAGGATCGACATCGCCAGGACCGGGAAGTTGCAGCTCGCCGCCACCGAGAAGGCGAGGCCGACCATGAAGGCGACGTTCTGATTCTCGAACACGTAGCCGAGATAGATCGCCACGAGGCCGATCACCACCGCCGCCGCTTTGGACAGGTTCACCTCCGTCCGCTCCGTGGTGCGGCCGCGGGCGAAGACCTGCGCGTAGAGGTCGTGGCTCACCGCCGAGGCGCCCGCCAGCGTCAGCCCCGCCACCACCGCCAGGATGGTCGCGAAGGCCACCGCCGAGATGAAGCCGAGGAAGTACGGCCCGGCCACAGCGTTGGCGAGGTTGACCGCCACCATGTTGGTGCTGCCGTTCATGCCGGTGAGCTTGTCGTAGGTCCCGTTGGCCGCGACCTTGAAGTAGCTCGGATCCGACATCAGCAGGGCGATGCCGCCGAAGCCGATGATGAAGGTCAGGATGTAGAAGTAACCGATCAGGCCGGTGGCGTAGAACACCGACTTGCGGGCCGCCTGGGCGTCCGACACCGTGAAGAAGCGCATCAGGATGTGGGGCAGGCCGGCGGTGCCGAACATCAGGCCGATGCCGAGGGAGATGGTGTCGATCGGGCTCGACACCGGGCTCCTGGGATTGTTGCTCGGCCCCATGATCGAGTCGCCGTTCGGGTGCACGCTGGCGGCCGCCGCGAACAGCTTCTCGGGGCTGAACCCGTACTTGTAGAGCACGGCCCCGGCCATGAAGGTCGCGCCCGCGAGCAGCAGGCAGGCCTTGATGACCTGCACCCAGGTGGTCGCCTTCATGCCGCCGAAGGCGACGTAGACGATCATCAGGACGCCGACGATCACCACCGCGTAGAGGTAGGGCAGGCCGAACAGGAGCTGGATCAGCTTGCCCGCGCCGACCATCTGGGCGATCAGGTAGAAGGCCACCACCACGAGGGTGCCGGTCGCCGACAGGATGCGGATGCGGGTCTGGTCGAGGCGGAAGCTCGCCACGTCCGCGAAGGTGAACTTGCCGAGATTGCGCAGGCGCTCGGCGATCAGGAACAGCACGATCGGCCAGCCGACCAGGAAGCCCGTCGAGTAGATCAGGCCGTCGAAGCCGAAGGTGTAGACCATGCCGGAGATGCCGAGGAACGACGCCGCCGACATGTAGTCGCCCGCGATCGCCAGCGCGTTGGTGCCGGCCGAGATGCCACCGCCGGCGGCGTAGAAGTCGGCGGCCGACTTCGAGCCCTTGGCCGCCTTGTAGGTGATGCCGAGCGTGAAGAGCACGAAGAACAGGAACATGCCGATCGCCGGCCAGTTCGTGGCCTGCTGCTGCACGGCGCCGAGGTCGGGGCCGGCCGCGAGGGCGGCGGCGGGGAGGAGCAGCGCGAGGGCCGCGAGAAGGAGGCGGTTCATCGGGCGAGGTCCCGGTTCAGGTCGCGGGTGAGGTCGTCGAAGCGGCCGTTGGCGCGCTGCACGTAGATGCCCGTGAGGGCGAAGGCCGAGAGGATCACCAGCACGCCGAGCACGAGCCCGAGCGAGATCGTGCCGCTGACCTTCGTCGCCATCAGGCCGTGCGCGAAGGCGACCAGCAGGATGAAGCTGAGATAGATCCCCAGCATGATGGCCGACAGCAGCCAGCTGAAGCGGCTGCGCTCGGCCACGAGTTCTCGGAACCGTGGATTGTCCAGGATGCGCGATGCGTCCGGTCCGGACATGGCGATGACCTCCCTCGCTATCGGTTGCACGCGGCCGCCGCTCCTGCCGGATTTCGCGCCGGAGAGCGCGCGCCGCGCGTGTCGTCTTTGGATCGACGTCCCGGTGCAGGCTTTGGCCGAAGATGGGCGGGTTGAACAGACGGGATAGTCTCGCAAACCCGCCGCATGCGACGAAGGTTGTAGCGGATGCGGCCGCCGCGCCGGGACGCCGGGGTCGGCCCGCGGGCGCGCCGCGGGCCGCCGGCCTCAGGCCCGGTTCTGGCGGTTCTCGATCAGGTCGTCGACCACGCCCGGATCCGCGAGCGTCGAGGTGTCGCCGAGGGTGGAGAAGTCGTCCTCCGCGATCTTGCGCAGGATGCGGCGCATGATCTTGCCCGAGCGGGTCTTGGGCAGGCCCGGGGCGAACTGGATCAGGTCCGGCGACGCGATCGGCCCGATGTCCCGGCGCACCCAGGCGACGAGTTCCTTGCGCAGCTCCTCGGTCGGCTCCTCGCCCTGCATCAGCGTGACGTAGGCGTAGATGCCCTGGCCCTTGAGGCTGTGGGGATAGCCCACCACCGCGGCCTCCGAGACCTTCGGATGCGCGACGAGCGAGGACTCCACCTCGGCCGTGCCCATCCGGTGACCCGAGACGTTGATGACGTCATCGACGCGGCCGGTGATCCAGTAGTAGCCGTCCTCGTCGCGGCGGCAGCCGTCGCCCGAGAAGTAGCGGCCCGGGAAGGTCGAGAAGTAGGTCTGGACGAAGCGCTCGTGGTCACCCCAGACCGTGCGCATCTGGCCGGGCCAGGAATCGTCGAGGCAGAGATTGCCCTCGCAGGCGCCCTCCAGGACCTTGTTCTCGCCGTCGACCACCACGGGCTTGACGCCGAAGAAGGGCAGTGTGGCCGAGCCCGGCTTGAGGGCGGTGGCGCCGGGCAGCGGCGTGATCAGGATGCCGCCGGTCTCGGTCTGCCACCACGTGTCGACGATCGGGCAGCGCTCCTCGCCGACCACCCGGTAGTACCACTCCCAGGCCTCCGGGTTGATCGGCTCGCCCACCGACCCGAGCACGCGCAGGGACTTGCGCGAGGTTCGGCGCACCGGCTCCTCGCCCGCGCCCATCAGCGAGCGGATCGCGGTCGGGGCGGTGTAGAAGATGCTGACCTGGTGCTTGTCGACCACGTCCCAGAACCGGGAGATCGACGGGTAGGTCGGGATGCCCTCGAACATCAGGGTCGTGGCGCCGTTCGCGAGCGGACCGTAGACGATGTAGGAATGGCCCGTGACCCAGCCGACATCGGCCGTGCACCAGTAGACGTCGCCGTCGTGGTAGTCGAACACGTATTGGTGGGTCATCGAGGCGTAGACGAGGTAGCCGCCCGTGGTGTGGACGACACCCTTCGGCTGGCCGGTCGAGCCCGACGTGTAGAGGAGGAAGAGCGGGTGCTCGGCCTCGACGTGCTCGACCGGGCACTCGTCGGTGACCTGGGCGGCGGCCGCGTCGTAGTAGACGTCGCGGACCGGATCCATCGCCACGCTGCCGCCCGTGCGGCGCACGACGACGACGTGGTCGACGCTGTCCTCGGGCAGGCGCGCGATGGCGGCGTCCACGTTGGCCTTCAGCGGCACCTTGCGGCCCCCGCGCAGGCCCTCGTCGGCCGTGATCACCAGCTTCGACCCGCAGCCCTCGATGCGCCCGGCGAGCGAATCCGGCGAGAAGCCGCCGAACACGATCGAGTGGATGGCGCCGAGGCGCGCGCAGGCCAGCATCGCGAAGGCAGCCTCGGGGATCATCGGCAGGTAGATCGTCACCCGGTCGCCCTTGCCGACCCCGCGGTTGCGCAGGACGTTCGCCATCCGGCAGACTTCGGCGTGCAACTCGCGGTAGGTGATCTTGCGGGATTCCGACGGGTCGTCGCCTTCCCAGATGATCGCGACCTGATCGCCACGCGTTTCCAGATGGCGGTCAATGCAATTGTGCGCGACGTTGGTCACACCATCGGCGAACCAGCGGATCGAAACATTTCCCGGGCCGAAGCTGGTATCCTTGACCTGCGTATAGGGCTTGAACCAGTCGATCCGCTTGCCGTGCTCGCCCCAGAAACTCACAGGATCGTTGATCGACGCGGTGTACCACTCGCGATACTTCGCCTCGTCCACGAAAGCTCGCTCACGCACGGCCGCCGGCACGGCAACGATCCGCTGCGACATGGCGCTCTCCCTCTCCTCACCTTGACCGGATCATCCCGCGGGGCGCCGGTGCTTGTGGAGAGGAGTTAATCCGGCGACCGGCCTGCCTGCAACGGATTCTTCCGTCTAACGCCTTTCGGAGCACAGCCGCGCGAGGCGGCCCCTCCCGGCACGCGCGGGGAGGGATCGCGGTCCGGGGTCAGTCGCAGCCGATGCAGATTCCGGTATCGACCTTGCGGTTGATCTCCTTCACCCGGTCGGGCTGCTGGGTCGGATCCTGCGGCGCGGCAGCGCGACCGGGGGGCTTGGTCTGTCCGCTCGCCGTGATGCTGCGGTTCACCGAGCCGGTGCTGCCGGCATCGGAGGCGCCGGTGTCCGGAGCGGTGGTGCCCGGATCCGCCGTCTGGGCGGCGAGCGGACCGGCACCGAGGCCGGTCGCGAGGAGAACGAGGGCGAGAACGGGAAGATTGCGCATCGCGAAGGGCCTCGACGACGGGACTGTCCCGGGTCAACGCCCTGCCGCGGCCGCGGTTCACCCCCTCCCGCGCCTCAGGCGGTGCCGTCGCCCTGCAGGTAGCCGGAGCGCCGGCTGTCGGGCATCTGCAGCGAGGTCAGGAAGGCGATCGCGCACATGATGGTGACGTACCAGAAGAACCAGGTCTCGACGCCCCAGTCCTTGAAGGACAGGGCCACGAACTCGGCCGAGCCGCCGAAGGCCGCGTTGGCGATGGCGTAGGACAGGCCGACGCCCAGCGCCCGCACCTCGGCCGGGAACATCTCGGCCTTCACCAGCCCGCTGATCGAGGTGTAGAAGGACACGCAGAGCAGGGCCGCGGTGATCAGCAGGTAGGCGGTGACCGGGTCCTTGGCGCCGCCGATCGCGTGCATCAGCGGCACGGTCAGCAGCGTGGTCGAGGCGCCGAAGATCAGCATCGCGGTCTTGCGGCCGAACCGGTCGGCGAAGATCCCGAACAGCGGCTGCACCACCATGTAGGTGAACAGAACCGCCGTCATCACGTAGTTGACGGTCTTCTTGTCCATATGTGCGGTGTTGACGAGGTACTTCTGCATGTAGGTGGTGAAGGTGTAGAAGATCAGCGAGCCGCCGGCGGTATAGCCCAGCACCGTCAGGAAGGCGCGGCGGTGGTGGCGCCAGAGCGCCGCGATGCTCCCGGCCTCGCGCGCGCCACGGGTCTCGGCCGTCGAAGTCTCGTGCAGCGAGCGCCGCAGGTAGAGGGCCACGATCGCCGCGAGCGCGCCGATCAGGAACGGGATGCGCCAGCCCCAGACGCTCATCTCCTTGTCGGAGAGGGCGAGCGTGATCAGCACGACGACGAGCGAGGCGAGGAGTTGGCCGCCGATCAGGGTCACGTACTGGAAGGAGCCGTAGAATCCGCGCTTTCCCTTGAGGGCGACCTCGCTCATGTAGGTGGCGCTGGTCCCGTACTCGCCGCCGACCGAGAGCCCCTGCGCCATGCGGGCGAGGAGGAGCAGCACCGGCGCCAGGATCCCGATCTGGCCGTAGGTCGGCAGCACCGCGATCACCAGCGAGCCGAGGCACATCATCAGGACGGAGATCAGCATCGCGTTCTTGCGGCCGAGCCGGTCGGCGATCCGACCGAACAGCCAGCCGCCGATCGGCCGCATCAGGAAGCCGATGGCGAAGACCGCCGCGGTGTTGATGAGTTGGACCGTTGGGTCGGCGCCGGGGAAGAACGCGTCCTTGAAGTAGATCGCCGTGAACGCATAGGCGTAGAAGTCGTACCACTCGACGAGGTTGCCCGACGACGAGCCCACGATGGCGCGGATGCGCGCCTTGGTGTCGTAGGCGGCGATGGTCGGGTTCGCCGAGGACAGGGTATCGGTCCCGGCGGGCCGGGCGGGGGCTGTGGTCGACATCGCGGGGGCGATTCCTCTCTGCGGCCGGTCCGCCCTGATCGGTGGTTCCCGGCGACGATACCCGTTGGATAGCGGGTTTCGCCCGCCGCGCCAGCCCTGCGCCGCGGCGTTTCCCCGTCAGGACCGCGCGCAGGGTTCCGGCCGCTCCGGCCAGGGCCGGCCGTCGAGGCCCTTGGCCACCACCTCGCTGGCGGCGGCGTCGAGCCGGGGCCGCAGGCGCTGGCGCAGGGGCGCGATCTTGTCGCTGACCTGCACCCACTTGGCGCCGCTCCACTGCAGCACGAGGCCGGCGAGGTGGCCGCTGTGATCGGCGCAGGAGAGCCGGAGCGCCGCCGCGAAGCCGGTCAGGCCGAGTTCCTTCCAGCGCGCCCCGTCGAGGTTCACGCGCTCGAGGCCGCGGCGCACCGCCTCCCCGTCGAGCCTTTCGCCCGCACCGGCGCGCAGGGCGTTGCGGACACCCTCCGCGAGCACCACGGCCGCGTAGACGCCACGGGCGTAGAGGATCCCGGTGGCCTCGTCCTTCTCGGTGCGCGACAGGCCCGCGTCGATGGCGAGGAGGTCGATCTGATCGAAGGCCGGGAAGCTATCGGTGACGCCGTGCCACGTGATCGCCCGCAGGCCGCGGGCCGCGGCGCCGGCCCGGCGCAGGGCCTCGTCGTCGATCCCGGCGAGGGCGAGGATGCTCCCGGGCGCGATTCCGGCCGCCACGGCCTCCGCCACCGGGTCGCCCGCCAGCCCGGCCGTCCCGTCGAGCATCACCACCTCCGGCGCGGCCGCCCTGACGGTGCGCCAGACGTCCTGAGCCTCGCCCGCGTCGGGCAGCGCGTAGCTGCGCAGGGTGAAATGCAACTCCTCCGCTAGCGCCTCCATGACGGGCAAGGGATCCCGGCCCGCCGGACTGTCCCGGTACAGGTAGGCGACGCGCCGCCCCTCGAGGCCCTCCGGCCCGGCGATCAGCGAGGCGAGGGCGACCGTGAGCCCGTCCCAGGCCGTGGCCGGGGGCGCGAAGGCGTACGGGAAGGAGAGACCGGCCGCGGCCAGGGCGGGTCCGGCCGCCGCCGAGACGAGAGGGAGGCGGTCGGTGGTGCTCGGGCCGAGCAGGGCCAGGGCAACGTCCGCCGCACCCGGGTTGACGGCGACGGCGCCGCGCTCGCGGGCCGCCCCGTAGCAGGCCAGGCCCGCCTCCGGGCTGCCGCCGGTCTCACACTCGGTGACGACGACCTTGTGCCCGCCGAGCCCGCCGTCGCGCTGGTTGAGCATGGCGAAGTAGTCCGAGAAGCCGTTGGCCAGCGGCGTGCCCGAGGCGGCGAGCGGGCCGGCGCGCTCGGTGAGGAGGGCGAGCGGGATCTCCTGCGCCGCGGCCGGGGCGGCGAGGAGGGTCGCGAGGGCGACGCAGAGCAGGCGGCGGATCGGCATCGGCTCTTGTTTCCGGCGGCCTCGGACGCGCCGCGCCGCAGCGCACCCATCTAGCGCCGATCCGGGGGAGGGAGCTAGGGTCAAAACCCGATCAGCTTGGCCGTTGGAGAGGCCGCTGCCGACCTGTTGCAGACCCTGGGAAGGTCTGCTTCCAGGCTGTTGGGACGGAGGCTGGCGGCCGGGTTGTGTGGTTTCCTCCCATTCCGCTTCGGCGCAAACCCAGCACCGAAGCGGACATCCCCGACGCACACCCCTTGGTAGACGCTCTCCGGTCCCAGGACGCACGGGCGGCCGGACCTTGGCCGCTCGATCGTGCGGCCCGCGTGGAACGGAGAACGCAGCATTCGATCACGTCGCGTACTGGGCCTCGCCGTTGCCGAAGGACCAGTTTTCCTTGGCGACCTCGACGAGGCTGATGAACACGTCCTCGCGGCGCAGGTTCAGCCGCTCGTGCAAGCCATCCGCAACAGCCCTGTAGAAGGCTCGCTTCTGCTCGATTCCGCGCCCCGCATTGAGGGTGAGCTGGATGACAACACAGTCTCGCGTCCGATGAATGCCGAGATAACTCGGGTCGATGACGAAATTTTCCGGCTCATGCTCGTTGATAATCTGGAAGCGGTCGTCCTTGGGTACATTCAGCGCGTCGAGCATGGCGGCGTAGACGACCTCACCAATTACGCGGCGGTACTCGGCAGGCTTGCCCTTGGCGAGATCAATGCGCGCTAATGGCATGGGACACTCCTCGTTCTTCGTCGCTTGAGGTTTCGATCATGGGCTCTCGGGCCGCAATCGCTCAATGGGGCGACTGCGCTCGACCCGCAATCAGCGGGGCCAAGGGGCGGTCGGTCCGGCTCGGGCGGCTGTACGGCAGTCCGAGATCGATGTGGAGTACGGGCATCCGCGTGCGCTCAGAACCGAGCGCACAATCGGTCATCGCTCATCCGGTGACCACTCGGGGCTGTAGCCCCCGAGAGCCGGGTGATACATCTCGTCGCCCGAATGCTGCGTGAACTCCACGTTGAGGCGATCCTCGCGCAGGCCAAGGATCTCGGTGCAGTGGGCGCACAGCGCCTTGGCAACCGCCATCCGCAACTCGGCCGGCCGCCCCTTGCGGATGTCCAGCATCATCACGGAGACCGGCACCGGCTCGCCGCCGGCGTCCGCTATCCGCCACACGCCGCCCTCGCCGAGTTCGCGGATGGCGACGCTGATCCGCCGGATGTCGACCGACATCATCTCCGCGTAGGTCCGGCTCATCAGCGCCGCGAGGCGCTTCTTGGATGCCACGGAATGCGGGCCGGTCACGTCAAGCTGAAGGTACGGCATGGGTTCCCCTCGGAGTTCAGGCCGCGTCCGCGGCCGCGAGACCGTAGCGCGCCGCAGGCTTGGCGTTGTTGAACTTGGCGGAGATCGCGCGGCGATCCGCCTCCCAGCGCGTCCAGTCGCCGACATCCTGCAGGCCCGGGATGGTGACGAGCTCGCCCTGATCGAGACCGGCCAACGCCGCGTCGACCAGATCGGCCGCCGACATGGTGATCGCGGACGTCTTCTGCGCCGCGTAACCGGCGACATCCCAGAATTCGGTCGCCGTCGCGCCGGGGAGCACGGTCTGGACGCGCACGCCCTTGTCCGCGAGGTCCTTCTGGAGCGAGTGGCCCAAGCTGAGGACGTAGGATTTCGAGGCGCTGTAGACGCCGTTGAGCACCTCGACGGCGATGCCGACGACGGACGAGATGTTGACGATGGTCCCCGATCCGCGCGCCACGAAAGCCGGAGCGACCGCGAAGGTCAGGCGGGTCAGCGCGGTGATGTTGAGCTGGATCATCGCGTCCATCGTCTCCACGTCGGCCTGGAGGATCGACGCGACGGAGCCGATGCCGGCGTTGTTGACCAGCATGGTGATGCTCGCGTCCTCGCGCAGCCGAGCCTCCAGGCGCGCGAGATCCTCCCTGCGGCCCAGGTCGGCCCTGAACGGCTCGACCTTGCGCCCGGTCTCCCGGGCCAAGCGGTCGGCCAGCGCCTGCAGCCGCTCCCCGTTGCGGGCAACCAGCAGCAGGTCATATCCCCGCTTGGCGAGACGGTCGGCGTAGATCGCGCCGATGCCGGCGGACGCGCCGGTCACGACGGCAAGGCCTTTACTGGATTCGATCGTCATCGTCGTTCTCCTCGTCCTGCGCGCCACCTGGCGGGCGGCGTTCGATGGGAGAAAGCTATCCTTGCCTGGACGCGGCACAAATGTCATACTTGCGTCGATTCAGGACATGGAAGACAGGCATGCAGCGCGTCGGCTTCGTCGTCTATCCGGACTACTCGATGATGGCGCTGGCGGCCGTGCCGGCCTTCGAGGTCGCGAACCTCGCGGCGGACGAAGCGACCTACGACATCCACTTCGTCTCCGAGCACGGAGGGCCGGTCCGCACATCGGCCGGCATGAACGTGGAGACCGAGGCGTTCGGCCAGACGCCCTTCGATACCCTCGTCGTCGGCGGCGGTACGTTCGTACGCCCGTCGACGCCGGGCCTCGTCGCCCTCGTTCAGCGCGCGGCTGCTCAGGCCCGGCGCATCGCTGCGATCTGCACCGGAGCCTTCGTTCTCGGCGAGGCCGGCCTGCTCGACGGCCGGCGTGTCACGACGCACTGGATGCACGCCCACGCGTTGCAGAACCAGTTCCCGAAGTGCTCGGCCGACGCGGACCGCATCTTCATCAACGACGGCCCGATCTGGACATCGGCGGGGATGAGTGCCGGTATCGACCTCGCTCTTGCCCTGATCGAGGCGGATCTCGGCCACGAGGTGACGAAGGAGATCGCCAAGAAGCTCGTGCTCTACCACCGCCGGGCAGGGGGCCAGTCGCAGTTTTCGACCCTGCTCGACCTCGACGCGAAGTCGGACCGGATCCAGGCGGCCCTGACCTATGCCAAGCGGAACCTGCACCGGCCGCTATCGGTCGAGGAACTGGCGGAAGCCGCGCATCTCAGCCCTCGCCAGTTCAGCCGCGTCTTCCGTGCCGAAACTGGCCAGTCGCCGGCCAAGGCGGTCGAGAACCTGCGCGTCGAGGCCGCGCGGGTTTTGATGGAGCGCAGCCGGCATCCCATCGACGCCGTCGCCGACCAGACCGGTTTCGCAGACCGCAATCGGATGCGCCGGGCCTTCCTTAGGGCGTTCGGGCAGCCGCCGCAGGTCATCCGGCGCAATGCACGCGGAGGACTGGATACGGCGAGTGCGTAGGTCCGGCCTAACCTTTGGGCAGCGCTCCCTGGCAATGATGCGGTCCCAAGGTCTGCTTCTGGGAGAAGAACGAAGACGGATGTTCGTCCAGCCTGGGTCGGTTGCGGGACGTCCGCTTCGGGCCGACAGGCGAAAGGCCGCTCACAACACCTGCGCGGCCCTCGGGATGGTCAGGAGGATCGGGATTTGACCCCAAGGTGAGCACGAGAGCCGGCGCGCCCGTCCGGGCGCGCCGGGTGCCGGGCTCAGGCCCGCGCCGCCTCCCGGCCGTTGACCGGGACGCGCTTGGCGCGATCCTCCGCCTTGGCGGATTTCGGCAGGGTCACCGTCAGAACCCCGTTGCGGAAGCTGGCCTGCGCCTTGTCCTCCTCGACCGGGAAGGGCAGGGCGATCACCCGCTCGAACCGGCCGTAGACGCGCTCGGTGAAGCCGCGCTCCTTCCGCTCGGTCTCGGCCTTCTTCTCGCCCCGCAGGGTCAGCACGTCGTCGTCCACCAGGACCTCGACGTCCTTGTCCTCCAGACCCGGCAGTTCCGCCGAGACGCGCACCTCCGCGTCGGTGGCGCTCACCTCGATGGTCGGCCAGGTCGAGAGGGGCCCGAGCAGCGAGGGCGCTCCCGCGTCGAACCGGTTGAACACGTCGTCGAACAGCCGGTTCACCTCCCGGTGCAGGGCGAGGAACGGGCTCACCTCGGAGCCCTGGAGCGGCGAGGCGGCCGCGTTGCGACCGCTGCGCCACGGGATCAGATCCTTCACAGCCATCGTCTCTCTCCGTGTTTCCGTGCCGTGATTTCGCCGAACGGGGCCGACCTCACGCGGCCTCGGCGACGAGCCGCGCGGGCTCCGCCCGACGCTCCGGAAGCGCCGGCGACCCGGTCCCGATCGCGATGCGCCGCGGCTTGAGGGCCTCCGGCACCTCGCGCACGAGGTCGATCACCAGCAGGCCGTTCTCCAGGGACGCGCCCGTGACCTTCACGTGATCGGCGAGGTTGAAGGTCTGGCGGAACGCGCGGCCCGGGATGCCGCGGTGCAGGTGACGGCTCTCGCCCTCGGGCTCCGGCTTGCGCCCCGCCACGATCAGGGTCGTGTCTGCCTGCGTCACCTCGAGTTCGTCCGGGGTGAAGCCCGCCACCGCCATGCTCACGCGGTAACGGTCCTCACCCGTCCTCTCGATGTCGTAGGGCGGCCAGCCGGCCAGGGACTCGACGCGCGCGGCCTGATCGATCAAGTCGAACAGGCGATCGAACCCGACGGTCGAACGATACAGGGGAGAAAGATCGTACCTCATAGCCACATCCTCCGTTGAGCAACATGGATATGAGAGCGCCGGCCAGGAACCGGCGCCCGCTATGCCAAGCTCTTCAGCCTTGGCGAGCGATGAGGTGGGGGCGCTGCTTGCCCGTTCAAGAGGTACTTTCGGAATTTTGTTTGCAGATCGTCGCGGATCACCGGCGACCCTTGCGGCAACCCATCCGCGGGCATCGACGGCAGCAGTGCTGCCCGCGCCTCACCCCGCCAGCACCCGCGCCGGAGGGAACAGCACCTCGACGAGGGTGCCCTCGTTCTTGCGGCTCGTCACCCGCAGGGCGCCGCGATTGGCCTCGACCAGGGCCTTGGTCAAGGGCAGCCCGAGCCCGGTGCCCCGGCCACGGCGGTTCTGGGCCGTCGCCACCTGCCGGAAGGGCTGGAGCGCGGTCTCGATCTCGTCCGGCGTCATGCCGATACCCGTGTCGCGCACCCGCAGGGCCACGCCGCCCCGGTCGGTCATCGCCGTCGACACGATCACCTGCCCGCCCGCATCCGTGAAGGTGATGGCGTTCGCGATGAGGTTGAGCGCCGCTTGGCGCAGGGAACGCTCGTCGGCGAGGACGGGCCGCAGGTCCGCGGCGAAGCTCGTGCGCACCACCACCCGCTGGCGGGCGGCCTGGGCCTGCATCAGGGAGACGCTCGCCCACACGAGGTCGTTCAGCACCACGCCGGTGAAGCTCAGGTCGAATCGCCCCGCCTCGATCTTGGCGAGGTCGAGGAGGTCGGTCACGAGGCTGACCACGTGCTCGCCGGAGCTGCGGATGTCGCGAAGGTAATCCCGGTAGCGCTCGTTGCCGATCGGCCCGAACTGCTCCTCCATCATGACTTCCGTGAAGCCCAGGATGGCATTGAGCGGCGTGCGGATCTCGTGGCTGATCGTGGCCAGGAAGTCCGACTTGTGGCTGCTCGCGGTCTCGGCGGCGCGCTTGGCGCGCAGGAGTTCAGCCTCCGTGCGCCGCGCCGCCGAGACGTCGCGGATCAGCGCGGAGATGCGGGCCTGCTCCCCTTGTCCCACGCGGGCGAGGGTCAGCGCCAGGATCCGCTCGCCGTTCTCCGCCGCCACCTCGGTGCCGGACGGCTCGCCCCCGCGGGCGCGCTCCAGCGCCGCGCGGATGGCGGGACGCCCCTCCGGCACGAACAGCGCCGTCAGCTCGTCGCCCGTCACCTCCCGCGGCTCCAGGCCGAACAGGGCGCGCGCGCGCTTGTTCAGCGACAGGATCCGGCCGCGCGCGTCGAGGGTCGCCACCCCATCCGTCACCGCGTCGAGGACGGCCTCCATCTCGCGCAGGGTCGCCTCCTGCCGCGCCCGCGCCATCTCGGTCGCCGCCAGATCCCGGGCCGGGTCCGCCTCCGGCAGGCGGCGCAGGAGCAGCAGGCTCGCCGGGGCGCCCGCCCAATCGAGGGTGGTGAGCGTGACGGCGACCGGCACCGCGCCGCCATCGCGACGCGCCAGCACCACCGGGTGGCCGCCCTCCACCGCCGGCAGGTCCGCCGGGGCGCGGCCCCGGAACAGCACGCCCGCACCGCCGGCCTCGGCCAGGGCTTCGGCGCTCTCGTAATCGGCGAGCGCCAGCAGCGCCCGGTTGGCGAGGAGCACCTCCTCGCCCCGATGGACCAGGATCCCGACCGGCAGCCGGTCGAGCAGGCGCGCCGTCTCGCCGAGCGCGGCCGGCCCCCGCTCCGCCTGCCGGGCGATCGCTAGGGAGCGGAACGGGGTCACGGCGCCGCCCCGCCGCGGCGCCTCGTTCTCGTCGTCCGGAAGATCGGGCGGGTCGCCGGCGAAGCGCGCGCCCAGCGCCCGGGCGATCTCGCGGAAGGCGGCGTGCTCGTTCAGCGACAGCTGGTTTCCGGTGAGAGGCGCGCGCGCGGCCGGATCCGGGGCGGGCGCCTCGGGCGCTGCCGCCTCCCCGTCTCCCGCGCCCGGCGGCCGTGCGAGCGCCTCGCCGGGCGCGGCGGCCGTGGCCGTGCCGGCCGGCTCCGCGGCAACCTCCGGCGCGGCGCGGGGAGATTCCCGGGTCCCGCCGGTCGTGGCCGCGTCGGGATGTGTCTCGCCCGGGAAGGGCCAGCCGAGCCCGAACGGGTTGAGGGGCGCCGAGGCCATCATGCCGGCAAAGCCCGCGATCGTGGCCCCGGCCAGCGACGCGAAGGCGGGGAGGTCGGGGACCGGGGCATCCCCGGGCCCGGCGTCGCGCGGCGGAGCGTTGCGCCCGATCGCCATCACCGCGGCGGCCCGCTCCCGCAGGCTCGGACGGGGTGGCGCTTCCGCCCCCTGAGGGGCGCTCGGCGGGCGCGCCGGCATGGCCGCGCGCCGGTCCGGATGGATGACGCCGAAGCCGCTGAAGCCCGCGAAGGCGCGGCCCTCTCCGAGCCGCGGCGTGCCCGACAGGTCGATCGCGACGCCCTGCCCGGATTCGCCGAGCCGCCACAGCACCGGCACGGCGCGGAAGGTCCGGCGCGCCTCCAGCACCTCGGCGAGGCCCCGGTCCGGCGCCACCGTGGCGTGGCCGAGGAGGTCGAACCACGTTTCGCCGACCGGACTGGTCCCGAGAATCTCCACGAGCGCGTCCGTCACCTCGGCGATCCGCCCCTCCGCATCGCTGCGCCACAGGAAGCGGACCGTGGGGCCCGCCGCATTGGCTGCCGGCGCCGCGGGCTGGGACGGGCGGCCGGCCGGAAGCGGCCGGCGGCGGGGCCGCAGGTTCGGCACGGGATCGATCGGGATCACCGCGAGGCAGCGCCGCCCATCTCCGAGCGTCGCCACGAGGCAGGCGCAGACGAGGGGAGGGATCAGGCGCCCGGGATCGACGCGCAGGCGCGACAGGCGGGGCTTCTCCCCGTCCGGAGCGAGATGCCGCAGCCCGCGCAGCTGACGCGGCAACTCGAGATCGGGGTCGATCCGGCCTTCGGGATCGCTGATGGCGGCGCGGAGACCCATCGCCGCAGGGGTGGCGTAGAGAACACGCGCGACCGCTTCGTCGATCAGGAGACACGCGAGAGCGCGGCCGGATACCAGCCTCCGTAGGGCGGGAAGCTCCTTCAGCGCGGCGATCCTGGCCTCGAACAGCGCGTCTTCGACCACCATTTCTCCCCAACCCACCCGATCCCATCGAATCGGGCGATTCGCCGCCCCGCCACAATCGGCCTCGTCAGATTTAACGGAAATGAAACGCCCTGGCACGGGCACGGAATGCGCAGCCCGCGCGTTAAACAGCTATTAACCTTAACGGACCCGCCCGACCTGGCATCCGGCGGGCGATGTGGTATTGTGCAGTGCACAACGCCCATGCCGCGGGTGCGGGGACGGCTGTGCCGGACGACAAGAGAGGAGACGAACATGAGCACGACCCCGAACTACGAGATCCCGACCGAGATGCGCGACTTCGCGGAGAAGAGCGTCGAGCAGGCCCGCAAGGCGTTCGACTCGTTCATCAGCGCCGCGCGCAAGACCGCCGACACGCTCCAGGGGTCGGCCGAGGCCGCCCGCAGCAACGCCCAGACCCTGTCGACCCGCAGCTTCTCGTTCGCCGAGCAGAACGTGAACGCGGCCTTCGACCTCGCCCAGAAGCTCGTCCGCTCGCGCGACGTTCAGGAGGCGATGCAGCACCAGGCCGAGTTCATCCGCAGCCAGTTCGCGGCGATCCAGTCGCAGGCCAAGGAGTTCGGCAGCATGACCCAGTCGGCCATGCAGCAGGGCGCCGAGAACGCGAAGGCCGCGATGCAGCAGGGTGTCGACCAGGCGAAGTCGGCCGCCAACGAGTTCAACCAGAACACGCACAACGTGGGCTGACCGCCCGCCGGGGGTCTTCCCCGTCCAGGATCGGCTCGTGCGGCCGCGCTTTCGAGGAGGCGCGGCCGTTCGCGTTCAGGCGTCGGCGGACCCGTCGCGCCAGGAGGGACGGGTCAGCGGGCCCACGTCGGTCTCCGCCTCCTCGTCCGATTCGGGCGGCCGCGCCCGTTCCTCGCCCGCGGGCGGTTCGAGGTCCCGCACGAGCCGCGCGATCCGCATGGCGCGGTCCGCGCAGTCGGGCGACAGCCGCGCGATCTCGTCCACGAGGGCGAGGATGGCATCCACGCTGCGCTGCCACTGGCCCGGATCGGTCATGGCCTGCCTCCGCTGGTGCAAGGCCGCGTTGCCGCGGATTCGCGCATGGGCTACCGATGCCCGCCCGCGCCGTCCCGGGCCCGGGGCGCGCACCCTGACGGAGAAACGCAGTGATGCGACGGTTCGTTCGCGCGTGTCTGACCTCGGCGGTCCTGATGGCGGGGGGCCTCGCCGGCCCGGCCGCCGCCCAGCCCTACGACGCCGACGAATACGCCCCTCCGCCGCCGCGGCGTCACCGCCCGGCCCGGCCGGTTCCCGCGGGCTACAATTGCGACGCCATCCAGCCCGGCCTCTCGGGCCCGCATCCCTATTCCTGCCCGCTGCCGGGGCCGCGCCCGCTCGGGGCGCGCTGCTTCTGCGACCTGCCGATCGCCCCGTTCAGCCCGCCGCAGTCCCCGGCCCCGGGCCGCGTGGTGCCCTGAACGCGACGAGGGCCGCCCCGCGGCGGCCCTCCTCTCGCGGCCCTGAAAGCCGTGTTAATTGAGGACGATGACCTTCGCGCCGACCTTCACGCGCTCGTAGAGGTCGGTCACGTCGTCGTTCGTCATGCGGATGCAGCCCGAGGACACCGCCTGACCGATCGTGTCCGGCTCGTTCGAGCCGTGGATCCGGTAGAGCGTGCCGCCGATATACATGGCGCGGGCGCCCAGCGGATTGTCGATGCCGCCGGCCATGTAGCGCGGCAGGTCGGGGCGGCGGGCGATCATCTCCTTCGGCGGCGTCCAGGACGGCCACTCGCGCTTGGCGACGATCGTCTTGGTGCCCGACCACGTGAAGCCGGGACGGCCGACGCCGACGCCGTAGCGGATCGCCATCCCGTCACCGACCACGAGGTAGAGTCGGCGCTCCGCCGTCGAGACCACGATCGTCCCCGGGGCGTAGCTGCCGGTGAAGGGCACGAGCTCCCGGGGGATCGGCGCGACCTGGGCCTGATCGGTGCTGCCCGCGGCCTGACCCTGGCCGTAGGAGGGGGGCGCGTAGACCTGCCCGCCATAGCCGCGGCTGGAGTAGTACTCCTCGCCCGGGTTGACGTCGAACGGGTCGTAGGGAGCCGCCTTGACGGGGGCCGAGGCGAGCACGCAGGCACCGAGGACGCCCGCGAGGGCGGTGGCGAAGATCTTCATGGCTGGGAGCCTTACCTCAGCAATTACCTTTGCAGTTAAGAATGTCCGACGAGGACTTCGGTTCCCTGAAAAAGCCATGCTTGGTGCTGTGGTGAACCGCTGAGCCGCCGGCGCTGACGGAGGGTGTGCGCCAAGCGCGGCGGTCTGGCAGTGCGCCGGCGCACCGGCGGCGGTTCCGCGCCGCGGGGTTTCGGTGCCGCCCTGGATGAGGCGCATGACCTCGCCCGCTCGCCGAGCGGGCGAATTCCGACATCACGACTCCCACCGCGCGAGGCCCTGCGAGCGACGGGAGGGTGCCGCGAGCCGATGCGGGACCGGCCGATCCGCGCGCTATGATCCTCCTGACGGATCGGGAGGGCGACATGCGGCGGCGGATCGACGGGGGCTCGTCCTTCGAGCGGGATTACGGCTATTCCCGCGCCGTCATCGAGGGCGGCTTCGTCTTCGTCGCCGGGACGACCGGCTACGACTACGCCGCCATGACCATGCCGGAAGGGGCGGGCGCCCAGGCCGAGGCCTGTTGGCGGACCATCGCGGCGGTGCTGGACGAGGCGGGCTCGTCCCTGGAGCAGGTGGTGCGCGCGACCTACTACGTGACGGACAGGGCGGATGCGGAGGCGGTGCTGGCGGTCGCCGGGCGGGTGATGAGTGCGGCGAGGCCCGCCGCGACGCTCCTCGTCGTGGCGGGCCTGCTGCGGCCGGAGATGAGGGTCGAGATCGAGGTGACGGCCGCGCTTGGCTGACCCGGGTCAGGCCGCCCGCACCGCCGCGAGCACCTGCGTGACCTCGCGGCGGAGGCGCTCGGCCTGCTGCGACAGGTCGGAGGCCGAGGCGAGCACCTGCGTGGCGGCCGCGCCCGTCTCCTCCGCCGCCAGCGCGACGGTGCCGATGGTCGCGGTGACGTCCTGCGTCCCCGCGGCCGCCTGCGAGATGGTGCGGACGATCTCCTGCGTCGCCGCGCCCTGCTCCTCCACCGCCGCGGCGATCGAGCCCGTGACGGCGCTCATCCGCTCGATCACGCCGGTGATCCGGTCGATGGCCGACACGGCCTCGCCGGTCGAGCCCTGGATCCGGGCGATCTGGCCGGTGATCTCGTCCGTCGCCCGGGCGGTCTGGGAGGCGAGTTCCTTGACCTCGGCCGCGACGACGGCGAAGCCCCGCCCGGCCTCGCCGGCCCGGGCGGCCTCGATCGTCGCGTTGAGGGCGAGGAGGTTGGTCTGACCCGCGATGGCGGAGATCATCGCCACAACGTCGCCGATCTGCGACGCCGCCCGGCTCAGGTCCCGCACCACCTCGGCGGTCTGGCTCGCCTCGGTCACGGCCGCCCGCGCCAGTTCGGCGGAGCCGTGGACCTGGTGGCCGATCTCCTGCACTGAGGCCCCGAGTTCCTCCGTCGCGGCCGAGACCGTGGTGACGTTGGTGGCCGTCTCCTCGGCGGCGGCAGCCACGGTCGCGGAGCGGAGAGCGGTCTCGCCGGCGGTGCGGCTCATCCCGCCCGCCGTCGCTTCGAGCTGCGCCGCGGCGGCCGTGACCGTCCCGAGAATGCCGCCCACCGCGGATTCGAACCCGTCCGCCATGTCGCGCATCGCCGCCCGGCGCTGCGCCTCGGCCCCGGCCCGCGCGGCCTCGCTCTCGCGCTCCAGCGCCCGCGCCCGCTGCAGCGCCTCCTTGAACACCTGCACGGCGGCGGCGATGCGGCCGATCTCCGTGCGGCGCCCCGGCTGCGGCACCGCGACGGAGAGGTCGCCCTCCGCCAGGGCCTGCATCGGGCGGAGCACCGAGTCGATGCCGCGCGAGATCCCCCGCGTGATGAGGGCGGCGAGGCCCGTCGCGAGCAGCATCGCCCCGATGGCCGCCGCGACGACCAGCATCCGGACCTCGCCGTAGACGGCATTCGCGTCGGTCTCGGCGCGGGCGGCGCCCTCGTTGTTCAGGGCGATCAGCCTGTCGAGCGCCACCGAGGCCTGACGGCGAGCGCCGATCCCCTTCGCCTCGTAGAGCGCGAGGGCCTCGGCCTTGCGCCCGGCCCGCGACAGCGCCGTCATCTCACCCGCCACCGCGACGAAGGCCGCCCAGTCCCGGCGGAACTGGTCGTAGATCGCGCGTTCGGCGTCGCTGCTGATCACCTGCTGATAGCGCGTCGCCGCCGCGTCGAGCTTGGCGCCGCGCTGCCCGAGATCCGCCTCGACGCCGCCCGCCGCCGTCTCGTCGGTCGTCAGCAGGTGCCGCAGCAGGCTGGTGTTGTATCGCCCCGTGAGCGCGTCGATCTCGCCCGCGATCCGCACGCTCGGGAGCCAGTTCCGCTGCACGTCCTTCAGCAGGCCGTCGACGCGCCCCACGCCGTACAGGCCGAGGCCGCCGAGGCCGATCAGGAGCGCGGTGAGGATCGCGAAGGCGATCGCCAGTTTGCTTCGGATGGACAAGAGATCGATCGACAAGACGCGCTCCAATGGTAACCCGCACCGGATCGCGGCAGCGGGCGCCGGACACCGCCTTCTCGATGATAGGGGTAAATCAATCGATTACAGCTCACACAGCGAAGGATATATTGATGATTCCGAGTGACATGGGTGCTCGCATACGGCCGATGCCACTGCTTTGACGATGGGCACCATGGCATTCGGCGAGCGCTCGCGCATTGCCCTGGGAGCCGATGAGGCGCACCCGATTCCGGCGGCCGCGACCGCGCGGGCTTGGCGGCTGCGCGCATGCGGCGCCTCCCTGCGCGCAGCCATGCCCGCGGGCCGAGGGCCATGGCGCGGCGTCGCGATCGGCCGCCGCCGGTCACTCCCGCGCGGCGCAGCGCGCCGAGCCGGCCTCGGCGGCGTCGCACCAGTCTTGGCCCGTCCAGAGCCGCACCTGCACGGTCGCCGCGCCGTCCTCGACGCGGATCCGGTTGTAGGCGTTCGGCTCGTTCCCGCGCAGACGGGTGGAGGTGGCGGAGCCCGCCTGCACGGCGAGCAGACGCTGCGCCGTGGTCCGCGCCTCGCTGACATCGATCTCCGCCCGCGTGCCGGACGGCGCCGGCGCCACGAAGCGCGAGTAGCCGCGGTGGAGATGGCCCGCGAGCGCGAGGCCGACGCAATGGCGCTGGAAGGCCGCCAGCGCCTCGTCCGCCCGGCCGACGAGGCGCGCCTCCACGTCCCAGGGCGGCGGGATGAAGGGGTGGTGTCCCACCACGATCCGGAACAGGTGGCCGGGCAGGGCGGCGAGGCGCGCCTCGGTCCGGCGGATCTGCGCCCGGGTGATCTTGCCCTGTGACCAGTCGCGCTCGGGCGCCCAGGTCCGCACGGTGTTGAGACAGATGACCGCGATCTCCTCGTCCTGGAACAGCGGCTCCGTCTCCGCCGCGATGTGGCGGCGGTAGCGGCGGAAGGGATGGAGGAAGCGCTCCCAGAGCCGGAAGGGCGTGATGTCGTGGTTGCCCGGCACAGCGATCACCGGCGCGGCGAGTCGGTCGAGGAAGGCGCGCGCCTCCGCGTATTCGCGGTGATGCGCCCGCATGGTGAAGTCGCCCGAGGCGATCACGAGGTCGGGGCGGTCGCGGTTCAGCTCCGCCACCAGCCCCTCGACCGCGGCCGGATCGGTGCGGCCGAAATGCAGGTCCGAGATATGCGCGATCCGCCTCACCCGGCGCGCTCCGCGGCCGGGACCAGGACCCGCAGCGCTCGCGGGCGCAACCGATAGGTGAGCGGCGGCTTCAGCAGGATTACCTCTCCGTCGTTCATCACCCGCAGTCGGCGGCGCGACGCGGTGAGAGTCAGTTCCGTCGCCTCCGTCCGGTCGAGGTCCGGATGGCGGCGCCACTCGCCCACGGCGAAGCCGAGGCCGAGGCGGAGCAGCCGCGGCGCCGTGAGCGCGGCGATGACGTAGAGCGTGAGGCGCCCCTGGTCGAGGCCGGCGCGGTGAAGCACCTCACCGAATCCCTCCCGGTAGTCGCCGACCACAATCGCCAGCGTCCTGAAGCGCACCGGCCGGGTCACGCCCCCGACGGTGAGACGCGCGGACATGCGGGGGTAGCGGCCGAGATGCCGCCAGAGCACCGCCGCCATGTCGAGGAGGCCGCGCAGGCCGAGGCGGCCGCGGCGCGCCTCGCGGTGCCGCTGCATCCGGGCCGGCAGGCCCAGGACCGAGTTGATCGCGAAGACGTGGCCGTTGACCTCGCCGAGGTCGATGGCGTGCGGGCGCCCTCGCGCGATCACCGCCGCGGCGGCCTCGAGGTCGAGGGGCAGCCCGAGATCCTTCGCCAGGAGGTTCATGGTCCCCGCGGGCAGGATGCCGAGGGGGACCGGGCCGTCCGCGAGGCGGTGCGCCGCGCAGGCAAGGGTACCGTCGCCGCCCGCCACCACGACCGCGTCGATGCCCGGCACCGCGGCCGCGGCCGACAGGCGGTCGGGGAGGGGAAGGTCGGGGCGCGGCTCCGGAACCACCGTCACGCCCGCCGCGGCGAGGAGGGCCGCCGGCCGCTCGGGTGCGAGGCCGCGCTCCGAGAGGGCGCCCGACGCGAGATTGGTCACCAGCACCACCCGCCGGCCTGGGCCGGCGCCCGGCGTCGCATCCACCATCGTTCCCGCCCTCGCGATCGATTCGCGGGAGAGTGCCGGGGCTTCATCTCAACTGGATGGCGGTGCGCCGGGATCAGGCGGCCCGGACGGTGTCGAGGAACCGAGACATCTCGGAATTGAGGTGGTTCGCCTGCCGCGACAGTTCGCTCGCCGCGGCGAGGACCTGCTCGGCGGCGGAGCCGGCCTCCTGGGAACTGCCGGCGAGGTGGTCGATGGTCCGCGACAGGGAGGTGGTCCCATCCGCCGCCTGCGCGACGTTGCGCACGATCTCCTGGGTCGCGGCGCCCTGCTGGCCCACGGAGGCGGCGATGGCGGAGGCGACGCCGCCGATCTCCTGGACGCGCCCGGTGATCTCCCCGATCGCCGCCACGGCCTGGTCGGCCGCCCCGCGGATACGGGCGATCTGCTTCGTGACATCCTGGGTGGCCCGGGCGGTCTGGTTGGCGAGCTCCTTGACCTCGGCCGCGACGACCGCGAAGCCGCGCCCCGCCTCGCCGGCCCGCGCCGCCTCGATCGTGGCGTTCAGCGCGAGGAGGTTGGTCTGGCCGGCGATGTCGGAGATGAGCCCGACCACGTCCCCGATCTGGCCCGCCGCGTCGCGCAGCTCCGCCACGAGGCCGGAGGTCTGGCCGGCCTCCGCCACCGCGGCCGAGGCGAGACCCGCCGATCCCTGCACCTGCCGCCCGATCTCCTGCACCGAGGCGCCGAGTTCCTCCGCGGCCCCGGCCACCGCGGTGACATTCCCGCTCGCCCGTTCGGCCGCCTGCGCCGCCTCCGCGGCCTGTCCGGCCGCTCCGCTCGCCGTGACCGTCATGCTCTGCGCCGTGGCCTCCAATTCCGTGGCGGCCGCCGTCACCGCGCCGAGCATGCCGCCGACGGCCCGCTCGAAGGCGCCGGCGAGATCCCGCATCGCCTGCCGCCGCTGCGCCTCGGCGCCGGCGCGGGCGAGCTCCGCTTCCTCCTCAAGGGCCCGGCGGCGCACGAGGTTGTCGCGGAACACCGCCAGGGTCTCCGCCATGGCGCCGATCTCGTCGCGCCGGTCCGACCCGGGAATCGCCACCGTCTCGTCCCCCTGCGACAGGCGCCGCATCGCCGCGGTGACCTGCCCGATCGGCCGCACCACGCGCCAGACCGCCACCGCCGAGGCCGCCAGCGCCAGGACGAGGGCGACGACCAGGGCGGCGATCACGAACCGCGCGATGCCGTCCTGTGCCTCGTGGGCCGCGGCGCGCGCCCGGTCGGCGAATTGCCGGTTGAGCGCCATCGTCGCGTCGAGGGCGGCGAGGGCGTCCCTGTACTCGGCGGCCATCGGTCCGCGGAAGCGGCGCATGATCTCGTCGCGCTGCGTCGGGTCGATGCGGCGCAGGTTCTCCCATCCGGCCAGCATGGTCTGCCACCGCGCCCCGAAGGTGCGGAAGGCCGCCCGCTCCTCCTCGCTGGAGAGGGCCGCGTCGTAGCGCGCCGCCGCGTCCTTGATCTCGGTGACACTCTCGGCCCAGCGGGCATAGAGCTTGCGGCTCTCCTCGGCATCCTCCGCGAGGAGGCACTGGTACTGCCGGATCCGGGAGCGGGCCACCATCGTGCTGATCGTGTGGAGGGCATCGAGGGACGGGAGCGCGTGCTCCGTCACGTCGCGCAGCCGGGCCCCCAGGCCCGCGATCTTGTAAGCGGTGACTCCGGCCTGCGTCACCGCGACGGCGGTCAGCACCGCGAACAGGCCGACCAGGAGGGCTTTCAAGGAGAGGCGCATGGCCCGACATTCCGCAAAGCAGCTTCGCGCTGCGCGGCGAACCTTCAATAATCGCGTGAAAAAATCGTTATATCATCGGCAGCTGCGCGCGCTGTACCGATTGACGCTTCGATGACGGCGCCGCGATTGCGGAAATATACGTCCGACATTCTGAAGTTTCGGACCAGTCGTGACCCACCGGCCCGAGCCACCGCGCAGTCGAGCGGCCGGGGCCGGGAGGGATTGGGGACCGCGGCGGCGATCCAGCGCGCCGCCGCGGCCGCCGGGTCACGCCGCCTGCTTGGCCGGGCGGCCGTAGAAGCGCTCGCCGGTCTCCGCCATGGCGAGGAGGCTCTCCGGCGGAGCGAAGCGGGGACCATGCTTGGCTTCGAGGGAGCGGCACAGCTCCACGAAACGCCGCGCGCCCATCCCGTCGATGAAGGAGAGGACGCCGCCCGTGTAGGGCGCGAAGCCGAAGCCGAGGATCGAGCCGACATCCGCCTCGCGCGGGTCGGTCACCACGCCCTCGCCGTAGACCCGCGCGGCCTCGACCGCCTGGGCCACGAGGAGCCGGTGCTTCAGCTCCTGGAAGTCGACCGCGTCCGGATCCTGGCGTTTGCCCGCGATCTCCGCGAGGCCGGGCCAGAGGCGCTTCGGCCCGCTCTCCGGATAATCGTAGAAGCCCTTGCGGTTCTTGCGCCCGAGCCGGCCCTCGCGCTCGACGAGGGCGGTGAGGATGCGCTCCTGATCGGCGTTCACGGCCGCCTCGCCGACCTGCGCCTTGGTGGCCTTGAGGATCTTGAGGCCGAGATCGACGCCGACCTCGTCGTTGAGGGAGAGGGGGCCGACCGGCATGCCGGCCTGCCGCCCGGCATTCTCGATCATCGCGGCCGGCACGCCCTCGGCCAGCATCAGGTGGCCCTCCAGGATGTAGGCGCCGACGCAGCGGTTGGCGAAGAAGCCGCGCGCGTCGTTGACCACGATCGGCGTCTTCTTGATCGCCCGCACGTAGTCGAGGGCGGTCGCGAGCGCCCGCTCGCCGGTCTCCTTGCCCATGATGATCTCGACGAGCAACATCTTCTCGACCGGCGAGAAGAAGTGGATGCCGATGAACTGATCGGGACGCGACGAGGTCTTGGCGAGGCCGCTGATCGGAAGGGTCGAGGTGTTCGAGGCGAAGATCGTCTCGGGACGGATCGCGGCCTCGACCTTGGCGATGACCTCGGCCTTGACCTTCGGATCCTCGAACACCGCCTCGATCACGAGGTCGCACGCGGCGAGGGCGGCGTAATCCGTGGTGGCGGTGATGCGGGCGAGCAGCGCGTCGCGGTCCGCGGTCTTGGCGCGGCCCTTCATGATCTGGTCGGAGACGAGCTTGTGCGAGTAGGCCTTGCCCTTCTCCGCCGCCTCGGCGCTCTGGTCGATCAGCACGACCTCGAGGCCGGCATTCGCCGACACGTAGGCGATGCCCGCTCCCATGAAGCCCGCCCCGACGACGCCCACCCGCTTCAGGCTCACCGGCCCGACCGAGGCCGGACGGCGGGCGCCCTTGTTCAGTTCGCCCATCGAGACGAAGAGCGAGCGGATCATCGCCGCGGCTTCCGGCGAGCGCAGGATCTTGGCGAAGTAGCGGCTCTCGACCTTGAGCGCGAGATCCATCGGCAGCTGCAGTCCCTCGTAGACGGATTGCAGGATCGCCTTCGCGGCCGGATAGTTGTCGTGCGTCTCGCGGCGGTAGATGGCGTTGGCGGGCGGCCAGGTCATCATCCCGGCCGGTGAGTAGACCTTGCCCGACGGCGCCTTGAACTTGGGCTGATCCCAGGGGGCGACGGCCGAGCCGCCGTTGCGGATCCAGGCCTTGGCCTCGTCGACGATCGCCTCGCGCTTGGCCACGGCCTGGACGAGGCCCATGTTGCGGGCCATCAGCGGCCGGATTTGGTCGCCCTTGAACAGCATCTGCAGGGCGTCGCCGGTCTGCATCAGCCGAGCGACGCGCTGGGTCCCGCCGGCGCCCGGGAAGAGCCCGACCTTGATCTCGGGCAGCCCGACCCGGGTCTTGTCGTCGTCCGACAGGACCCGGTGGTGGCAGGCGAGGGCGAGTTCGAAGGCGCCCCCGAGGCAGGTGCCGTGCACCGCCGCCGCGAAGGGCTTGCCGCAGGTCTCGAGCTTGCGGAAGAGCAGGGACAGGCGCCGGGTCTCGTCGAAGAAGAAGCGCATCGCCTCCTCCTCGCCGCGCTCCTTGGTGAGCCGCGCATACTCGGCGCCCACCTGCTGGAGTATGGTCAGGTCGGCGCCGCCCGAGAAGGCCTCCTTGCCCGAGGTGATCACGCAGCCCTTGATCGCGGCATCGCCCGCGACCGCGTCGATGATCCGGTCGAGTTCCGCCATCACCTCGGGGGTGATGACGTTCATCGAGCGGCCGGGGCTGTCCCAGGTCGCGAGCGCGATGCCGTCGGAATCGGTCTCGAAGCGGAAATGCGTGAGGTCCATCGGGGCGTCCTCTCTTGGTCCGGGGCCTCCCGCGCCGGGCGCGGGAGGCACCCCGGTCAGGGCTTCTGCGGGGCCGGGGCGGCACCCGGCTGTTGAGGCTGCTGCTGCGACAGGGTCGCGAGCGTCAGCATGTTCATCATCCGGGTCACCGCATCCTTGGTGATGCTGGAGACCAGGGAGTTCGGGTCGGCGTTGAGGGCCTGGAACTTCTGGTAGACCGGGTCGTCGTAGATCTTGGCGAGCTGCTTCAGCTCGTCGTCGCTGAACTTCTGGGCGTATTCCTTCGACAGATCGTCGAGGAGCTTGGCGCGCTCCTGCTCGAAGCCCTTGTCGAGGTCGGGCCGCATCGTGTCGGCCTGCTCCTTGGTGACCGAGGCCAGCGTGCGCTCCTCGGCCTGCCGGAAGGCGAGGCCGAGATTCCTGACCACCGTGCGCTCGACGATGGTGCGGGCGAGCGCGACGCGGTCGTCGGCGCGAGCCGCCGGAGCGGCCAGGGCCAGCGCGAGGGCGAGGAGGGGAAGGGACTTCGTCATGAGCGTTTCCTGATCGGGGCCTTGCGTGGCCGCGGACCGAAGGCCCGGCCCGCGCGCCAGCGTCAAGCACCTCCTTCGGACAGGGGCCGCGCAAAGCGTCACCCGCCCTGCGGCACGATTGTCCGGAGAAGAGTGAGGCGCCTCTCCCCTCTCCCGAGTGGGAGAGGGGCCGGGGGTGAGGGTGGCTCGGCCTCAGCAAGAAGACTGGGCCGTGCCGCTGGCAGCTCGACGGTTCATAGTTCGTGGTGAGACCTAGCCACCCTCACCCCTACCCCTCTCCCACGCGGGAGAGGGGATCCCGCGCCATTCTGGGATCTTCGTAAGCTACTGTTAGAAAACGTTTTTGTCGTCGACGAGCGCGCTTTCGTCGAATGTGTGGATCTCCTCCGGACGGGCGTGCCGCTGTGGGGGAGGGGTCACGCCGCTCGGCGCCTCACACCCGCTCGATGATCGTTGCGGTGCCCATGCCGGCGCCGATGCAGAGCGTGACCAGCGCCGTCGTCTTGCCGGTCCGCTCCAACTCGTCGAGCACGGTGCCCAGGATCATCGCGCCGGTGGCGCCGAGCGGGTGGCCCATCGCGATGGCGCCGCCATTCACGTTCACCTTGGCCGGATCGAGGTCGAAGGCCTGCTGGAAGCGCAGCACCACCGAGGCGAAGGCCTCGTTGATCTCGATCAGGTCGATGTCGGCGAGGCTCATGCCGGCGCGCTTGAGCACCTTGCGGGTCACGTCGACCGGCCCGGTGAGCATGAGCGCCGGGTCCGAGCCGATATTGGCGAAGGCCCGGATGCGCGCCCGCGGCTTGAGGCCCGCCGCCGACCCGACCTCCTGCGAGCCGATCAGCACGGCAGCGGCGCCGTCGACGATGCCGGAGGAATTGCCCGGGTGGTGGACATGGTCGAGGGCCTCGACGTCCGGATGGGCGGCGATCGCCACCGCCTCGAAGCCGCCCATCTGGGCCATCTGGGCGAAGGAGGGCTTGAGGGCGCCCAGCGTCTGCATGTCGGTGCCCGGCCGCATATGCTCGTCGCGGTCGAGGATCGTGAGCCCGTTGACGTCCTTGACCGGAACGACGGCCTTGGCGAAGCGGCCCTCGTCCCAGGAGCGGGCGGCCCGCTTCTGCGATTCCACCGCGTAGGCGTCGCAGGCATCGCGGGAGAAGCCGTACTTGGTGGCGATCAGGTCGGCCGAGACGCCCTGCGGCATGAAGTAGGACTTCACCGCGATGGCGGGATCGACCGGCCACGCGCCGCCCGAGGCGCCGAGCCCGATGCGGCTCATCGACTCGACGCCGCCCCCGACCGTCAAGTCGTGCTGGCCGCTCATCACCTGGGCGGCGGCGAAGTTCACGGCGTCGAGGCCGGAGGCGCAGAAGCGGTTGATCTGCACGCCCGGCACGTGGTCCCCGTAATCGGCCACGAGGGCGGCCGCGCGGGCGATGTCGCCGCCCGCCTCGCCGACCGGGTCGACGCAGCCGAGCACCACATCGTCGACCGCGGCCTTGTCGAGGCCGTTGCGGTCCTTGAGCGCGCGCAAAGCCGTCTCGGCGAGGCGAAGCGCCGTGACCTCGTGCAGCGAACCGTCGGTCTTGCCGCGGCCGCGCGGGGTGCGGACGTGGTCGTAGATATAGGCGTCGGGCATGGCGTTTCTTCCCGGGAGAGGGCGGGCCGCGCGGGATGGGGCCGCGCGGCGGAGGACAGGGCGGGCCGGCGGGCAGCCCGCTCAGATGGGATCGGCTTCGAGCCGGACGATGCGCGTCTCGCGGCCGTCGAGGCGATCTTCGATCGCGCCGAAGCGGGCCTCGCCGCGGCTTTCCAGGCGATCCGCGCGTTGCTCAAGCCGGTCGACCGAAGCGCGGATCGCGCCCAGGTGCTCCAGAACCAGGGTCTCGGGTTCGGCCATCGCGGCGCTCCGGGCTTGCTCCAGGCTAGAACATCTCCGCCGGCACCGCCATGACGGTGTCCGCGCCGGCCGAGATGCGGGCGAGGCGGGTGCCGGTCTCGGGCAGGAGTCGCTCCATGTAGAAGCGGCCGGTGGCGAGCTTGGCCTCCATCCGGGCCGCGTCGCCGTTGCCTTCGGCCTTGCGGGCGGAGGCCGCCTTGGCGATCCGGCCCCACATGTAGCCCATCGCCACGAGGCCCAGCAGGTGCATGTAGTCGGTGGCGGCCGCGCCCGCATTGTCGGGCCTGGCCATGGCGTTCTGCATCAGCCACATCGTGGCCTTCTGGAGGTCGCCCACCGACTTGGCGAGGGGGCCGGTGAAGGTCTTGAGGGTCTCGTCGGCGCCGTTCTCCTTGCAGAAGGTCTCGACCTCCTGGAGGAACCGCATCATCGCCCGGCCGCCGTCGCGCGGCAGCTTGCGGCCGACGAGGTCCATGGCCTGGATGCCGTTGGCGCCCTCGTAGATCTGGGCGATGCGGGCGTCGCGCACGAACTGCGACATCCCCCATTCCTCGATGTAGCCGTGCCCTCCGAACATCTGCTGGGCGTCGACCGCATTGGCGAAGCCGCGGTCGGTGAGGACACCCTTCACCACCGGAGTCATCAGGCCCATGTGGTCGTCGGCGGCCTGCCGCTCCGCCGGGTCGCCGGAGCGGTGCGCCACGTCCGCCTGCAGGGCGGTCCAGAGCACGAGGGCGCGGCCGGCCTCGTTTAAGGCCCGGATCGTGAGCAGCGTGCGGCGCACGTCCGGGTGGACGATGATCGGGTCGGCGGGCTTCTCGGGCGCCTTCGGCCCGGTGAGCGCACGGCCCTGCAGCCGGTCCTTCGCGTAGGCGACGGCGTTCTGGTAGGCGACCTCGGACAGGGCGAGCCCCTGGATGCCGACCGCCAGCCGCGCCTCGTTCATCATCACGAACATGGCGTTGAGGCCGCGATTGGCCTCGCCGACGAGCCAGCCCGTCGCGCCGTCGTAGTTCATCACGCAGGTGGCGTTGGCGTGGATGCCCATCTTGTGCTCGATCGAGCCGCAGGACACCCCGTTGCGCGCGCCGAGGGAGCCGTCCGCGTTGACCAGCACCTTCGGCACCACGAAGAGCGAGATGCCCTTCGTGCCCGCCGGCGCGCCCTCGATCCGGGCCAGCACCAGGTGGACGATGTTCTCCGACAGGTCGTGCTCGCCGGCCGAGATGAAGATCTTGGTGCCGGTGATCGCGTAGGAGCCGTCCGGGTTCGGCACGGCGCGGGTCTTCAGCAGCCCGAGATCCGTGCCGCAATGCGGCTCGGTGAGGTTCATGGTGCCGGTCCACACCCCCTCGATCATCTTCGGGAGGTAGGTCCGCTTCTGCTCCTCCGAGCCGTGCACCAGCAGGGCCGCCATCGCACCCTGGGTCAGCCCCGGATACATCCCGAAGGCGATGTTGGCCGAGGAGATGAATTCCTGGATCACGCTGTTGATCGTGGCGGGCAGGCCCTGGCCGCCGAACGCGACGGGCATCGACAGCCCGTTCCAGCCGCCGCTCGCGAACGCCTCGTAGGCCGCCTTGAAGCCCTTCGGGGTGGTGACGCGGCCGTCCGGATGACGGGTGCAGCCCTCCGCGTCGCCGGGAAGGTTGAGGGGCGTCAGCACCTCCTCGCAGAGCTTCGCGCCCTCGGCCAGGATCGCCTCGACCACGTCCGGCGTCGCGTCCGAGAAGCCCGGCAGGTTGCTGTAGCGCTCGTACCCGAATACGTCGTTGAGGAGGAACAGGACGTCCTCCACGGGCGCCTTGTAGCTCGGCATGGCCCCTCGTCTCCCTCGATCCCTCCACGGCTGTGCCGCCGCGAGATGGTTCACATGTAAACTATCTCGAGGCCGGGGGAAAGGGGGGAGGGGGTGTGGACGGTGGGGAAGGGGGTTCCCTCTGGGACAGGGGCCCGCCATTCACGTCCGCCGCGATGGGACCGCCATGGCAAGCGGCCCGGTGCCCGGGATGCCGAATCGGGGAATCCATCGCGCGTGCGGGCTTCTTCATTCACGCTTCTCGAGACGAGGCGCAAAATTCTCCACCGGCGGCACAGCTGTCCAGAGAAAACGCGAAGCACTTCTCCCCTCTCCCACTCGGGAGAGGGGATCCCGCGCGAGCTGATATGGCGTAGTTTTCTGTTGAAATGGCACTTTTAAGAAACCAAAGCTCCCGAAAAGTAGCCTCTGATTTCCTCAGACAGCAGCGCGCGTGCGAGGCAGAGGGGATCGCGCATCAACAACGAAGAGCGAATTGGCTAGTCGACACCGAGCAGTCGACGGCAGAATGACTTCATTTGTGATGACCGGTGGCACTGGCGGCAAAATAGTAATTTTTCTCTGATATTGCCGGATAAATAGCTAAACGATCCATTTGCCGCATGAATAATCCTCTTCGATCGCAGGACAACCGCAAGAGACCCTGCGTCATCGGCGCCCGATCCTTCGCCCCACCTCGCGTGGTAAGCGAACCCCACGCCGGCCCGTTCATGACCCCGAGAGCCGTCCCGTGACCCCTGCCATCGTCTGCACCGCCGACCGCCGCGACCTTGCCGAGATCACCGGGCGATGGCGCTGGCAGGAATTCTTCGGCAAGCGCGGCCGGTCCCTCGACGAGGTGCTGGCGGCGGAGAGGGCGGGCGCGGCGGCCCCACCGCCGATGCCGCGCGTGCTCGTCCTCCTCGACAGCGGCACGCCGGTCGGCATGGCGGCACTGGCCGCCCGCGATCTCGATCAGCGGCCCGACCTCACCCCCTGGCTCGCGGGCGTCTACGTCGTGCCCGAGGCGCGCCGCCAGGGCCATGCGGGCCGCCTCGTCGCGGCGGTCGAAGCGCGCGCGAGGGAGGCCGGGTTCTCCACGCTATGGCTCTACACCCGGACCGCGGAGCGCATCTATGCCAGGGCCGAGTGGATCACGGTCGAGAGCGTCCGGAGCCACGGCAAGGACTACGTGCTGATGCGGCGCGACCTGCCCGCCGCGCCCTGAGCCGCATTCATGAATGGGCGGGATGGTCGTGGTGCTCGGGCAGCGTGAGCCCGAAATGCCGAACCAGATCCTGCACCTGCGCGGGCGTCAGATGGCGCGGGTTGAGGTTGCGCAGGAGCAGGTAGAGCTTGGCGGTCTCCTCCAGCTCCTCGGTGGCGAAGACCGCCGCTTCCAGCGTCTCGCCCGCCACCACCGGCCCGTGATTGGCGAGCAGCACCGAGGAATAGGCCCCCGCGAGGCCCCGGATGGCATCGGCCACCGCCGGATCGCCCGGGCGGTAATAGGGCACCAGGGCCACCGCGCCCGCCCGCATCAGGCTGTAGGCGGTGAGCGGCGGCAGCACGGCCCGCGGGTCGATTTCCGGAAGCATCGAGACCGCCACCGCGTGGGTCGAGTGCAGGTGCACGATGGCGCGGGCGCCGCCGCGCGACTCGTAGAGCGCCCCGTGCAGCGGGATCTCCTTCGTCGGGGGGTCGCCCGAGAGCAGGCGGCCGTCCCGGTCGAGGCGGGAGATCCGCGCCGGATCGAGGAAGCCGAGCGAGGCGTTGGTCGGCGTGACCAGCCAGCCGCCGTCGTCGAGCCGCAGCGAGATGTTGCCCGACGAGCCCGGCGTCAGCCCGCGCTCGAACAGCGAGCGGCCGAAGCGGCAGATCGACTCCCGAAACCCGCTCTCGCTCATCGCGCTCCCTTCCTCACGCCGTCGCCCCGACGATCAGTTCGAACCCGAGATCGACCACGGTCGCGGGCGCGTCCGCGCAGAGGAGGCGCGCGGCGGTCGCGCCCGCCTCCACGCGCGGCGTGCGGATCGTGGTCAGCGGCTGCGGCATCAGCCGCCCGACATCGAGCCCGTTATAGCCGAACAGGGCGAGGCGGTCCGGCACCGTCAGCCCCGCCGCGAGGCAGTGGAAGTAGCCCCCGAGCGCCATGTCGTCGTTGGAGAAGTACACCGCCTCGCAGTCCGGCGCCCGCGCGAGCAGCGCCGAGAGGCCGTGCCGCCCCGCCTCCACGGAGGACGGCGCGGTGATCCGCTCCTCCGCGTGGAGCGCGAGCCCCGCCTCGCCGAGGGCCGTGCGGAACCCCGCGTAGCGCTTGCCCGCGCGCCGGTCCCGGTCGAGATCGTGGCCGAGATAGCCGATGCGCCGATAGCCCCGCGCCACGAGGTAGCGGGCGCTGGCCTCGCCCGCCGCGCGGTTCGAGTAGCCGACCACGATGTCGATCCCGGCGCCGTCCACGTCGAGGAGCTCCGCCACCCGCACGCCGCTGGCGGCGAGCCGCCGCAGGGTCCCGGGCGTGTGCTCGAGCCCGGTCACGAGCAGGCCGGCCGGACGCCAGCTGAGCAGCGAGGCGACGAGATCCTCCTCGCGGTCGTCGTCGTAATCCGTCACAGCGATGACCGATTGGAACCCCTCGGCGTCGAGAGCGCCCGTCGCCCCGCGCAGGACGTCCGGGAACACGATGTTGGTGAGCGACGGGATCACGATCCCGATCAGGCGCGACCCGGTCGAGGCGAGGGTGCCGGCGATCCTGTTCGGCACGTAGCCGAGGCGCGCCACAGCCGCCTCGACCTGGGCGCGGGTGCGCTCCGAGAAGGAGCCGTGGCTGCGCAGCACCCGCGAGACCGTGCTCTCCCCGACCCGCGCCTCGCGGGCCACGTCGGCCAGCGTCACGGCCCGGCGCGGGATCGCGTCGCGGCCCGGCGGGGCCGCCGCGGGCCCGTCGGGCCCGTCGACATCCTGCATGGTTCCTCCCCGCCCGGGACGGCGTCGAAGGCCCCCCTTCCGCCAGCCGGTCCGCTACGATGTCACGACTTCAGGTCCCGCTCAACGCGGCGGCGCGTGTTCCGCAACCGCAGATTGGCAGCGCTGCCAGAGCTTGTTATGCCTTGGCCGACCGGTGCGGACGATGGTGGGGTTCGACCTCGCGGGCCGTCGTGCCAGAGTGCAGCAAGCGTCGCGTCTCGGGGACCCGTCCCCGGGGTGAGACGGCGCCACAGGGAGGGAATGCCGCGATGACCGCAGGGTCTGTCCGTGCCGCCGTGATCGGCCTGGGCTCCATGGGCTACGGCATGGCGCAGTCGCTGCGTCGCGCCGGCCTCGACGTGGCGGGTTTCGACCTCGACGGCGAGCGCGTCTCCCGCCTCGCGGCCGAGGGGGGACGGAGTGCCGCGAGCCCGGCGGAGGCCGCCGCGGGGGCGCAGGTTGTCGTCTGCGTCGTCGTGAACGCCGCCCAGACGGAAGGCGTGCTGTTCGGCGAGGGCGGCGTCGCGGCGGCGATGCCGGAGGGCGGCGTCTTCGTCTCCTGCGCCACGATGGACCCGGACGTGGCGCGGCGCCTCGCGGCCCGCCTGGAAGCGCAGGGGCGGCACTATCTCGATGCGCCGATCAGCGGCGGCGCCCAGCGCGCCGCGGAAGGCGCCCTGACGATCCTGGCCTCCGGCAGCGCCGAGGCCTTCGCCCGGGCGCGGCCGGCCCTCGACGCCATGGCGGCCACCCTCTACGAACTCGGCGACGCGGCCGGGCAGGGCGCCGCCTTCAAGATGATCAACCAGCTGCTGGCCGGCGTGCACATCGCCGCGGCGAGCGAGGCCATGGCCTTCGCGGCCCGGCAGGGGCTCGACCTGAACAAGGTCTACGAGGTCATCACCGCCTCGGCGGGCAATTCCTGGATGTTCGAGAACCGCATGCCGCGGGTCCTCACCGGCGATTACGCGCCGCGCAGTGCGGTCGAGATTTTCGTGAAGGATCTCGGCATCGTGCAGGACATGGCGCGGGCGCAGCGCTTCCCGGTCCCGGTGGCCGCGGCCGCCCTGCAGATGTTCCTGATGACCTCCGCAGCCGGCATGGGGCGCGACGACGATTCCTCGGTGGCCCGCCTCTATGCCCGGGTCACCGGCACCGCGCTGCCCTGACGCGCCGCGCACGGGAGGAGACCATGCCGCGCTTCGCCGCCAACCTCACGCTGATGTTCACCGAACATCCTTTCCTCGACCGCTTCGCCGCGGCGGCCGGGGCGGGCTTCACGGCCGTGGAGTTCCTTTTCCCCTACGACCACCCGCCCGAGGCGATCGGTGAGCGCCTGCGCCGCCACGGCCTCACCCAGGCCCTGTTCAACCTGCCGCCCGGGGACTGGGCCGCAGGCGAGCGCGGGCTGGCGGCCCTGCCCGACCGCTTCGCGGAGCTCAAGGCGGGGGTCGAGACCGCGCTCGCCTACGCGGCGCAGACCGGGGTGCGCCGCCTCCACCTGATGGCCGGCATGGCGGACCGGGCGGACCCGGCGGCGCGGGAGGCCTACCGGCGCGCCGTCGCCTGGACCGTCGAGCGCCTCGCCCGCGAGGGCCTCGACGTCGTGCTGGAGCCGATCAACGCCCGCAACATGCCGGGCTACTTCCTGAACGATTTCGGCTACGCGGCGGACCTGATCCGCGACCTCGCGCTCCCGAACCTCAAGCTCCAGTTCGACCTCTACCACTGCCAGATCCTGCACGGCGACGTGACCACGCGGCTGCGCGCCCTGATGCCGCTCGTCGGCCACGTGCAGACCGCGAGCGTGCCCGACCGCCACGAGCCCGGCACCGGCGAGATGAACGACGCCTTCCTGTTCGCAGAACTCGATCGCCTCGGCTACGACGGCTTCGTCGGATGCGAGTACAACCCCAAGGCCGGGACCGAGGCGGGTCTCGGCTGGTTCGCGCCCTACCGGGGAGCCCAGCCATGACCCTCTCCCTCGGCTGCGTGGCCGACGACTACACGGGCGCGTCCGACCTCGCGAACACGCTGACCCGGGCCGGCCTGCGCACGGTCCAGACCATCGGAGTGCCGGATCCCGGTCTCGCCCTGCCGGATGTCGACGCGGTGGTGGTCGCGCTCAAGAGCCGCTCGATCGCCGCCGACGAGGCGGTGGCGCGCTCCCGCGAGGCCGAGCGCTGGCTGCGCGCCCGCGGCGCCGGCCACGTGATGTTCAAGGTTTGCTCGACCTTCGATTCCACCGACGCGGGGAATATCGGCCCGGTCACCGACGCGCTGCGCGCCGATGCCGATGCGGGGATCGTCCTCGTCACGCCGGCCTTCCCGGAGACGGGCCGCACGGTCTACCAGGGCCACCTCTTCGTCGGCGCCGTCCCGCTGCACGAGAGCCCGCTCAAGGACCACCCGCTCAACCCGATGCGGGATTCGAACCTCGTGCGGGTCCTCGCCCGGCAGAGCCGCGCGCCGGTCGGCCTCGTCGACCTCGCCACCGTGGCGGCGGGGCCGGAAGCGGTCCGCGCGCGCCTCGCCGTCCTCGCGGCCGAGGGCAAGGGGGCGGCGATCGCCGATGCGGTGTTCGAGGCCGACCTCACCACCCTCGGGGAGGCCTGCCTCGCCGATCCGGTCTCGACCGGCGCCTCGGGCCTCGGGCTCGGCCTCGCGCGGGCGCTGGTCGCGAGCGGGCGCGTCCCGGCGACCGCCGCCGATGCGGCGCGCGGCGAGCCGGTCGGGGGACCGGCCGCCTGCCTCGCGGGCAGCTGCTCGCAGGCGACCCTCGCCCAGATCGCCGCCGCCGAAGCGGTGATGCCGGTGCGCCGCCTCGACGCCGAGCGGCTGATGGCGGGCGACGACGAGGTCGAGGCGGCCCTCGCTTGGGCCGGCCAGCGCCTCGCCGCCGGCCCCGTCCTGATTGCGTCGAGCGCCGGCCCGGAAGCGGTCGCCGCGCTCCAGGCCCGCCACGGGCGGGAGGCGGCCGGGCACGCCATCGAGACGGCGATGGCTCGCATCGCGGAGGGCCTGGTGCTCCGCGGGGGCCTGCGCCGCCTCGTCGTCGCGGGCGGCGAGACCTCCGGCGCCGTGGTCGACGCGCTCGGCATCACGGCCTTCCGCGTCGGACCCGAGATCGCGCCCGGCGTCCCGGTGCTCGACACGGTCGACCGGCCGATGCGGCTCGCCCTGAAATCCGGGAATTTCGGCGGGCGGGACTTCTTCTCCGACGCGCTGAAGCTGATGCCGTAAGCGGATCTCTAGCGTCGCCGCGGGCCGCGATGTCCACCTTCTGCTCGGACAGTTCCACCCGTGATGCGATGGTACCCCATCGCACTGGATCCCGCTGATTGGGAGCCAACATATCTCCTCATGCTAAGGTGCCGCCGCCGGCGGCCTCGAAGCACCCCTGAACACCCAGTCCGAGGCGCCATCCTCTTGGACGAACCTTCAGGGGTGCTCCGAGGCTGGCTGCGCCAGCACCTCCGCATGAGGAGGTTGCAAGCTCCAAGGCCGTCCGGCTACCCGCCGGCGTAGCGGAACGGCTCCGCCCGCGCGGCGTCGTAGACGCATTCCCCGGCGACCCAGGTCGCCCGCACGGCGCGCTCGTCGCCGAGCGTCATCAGCACGAACATCAACTCCTCGATGCTCTCGCAGCGCGCCGTCCGGAAGGCGAGGAAGGGGGTCGCGTCGAGGGCGAGCACGCAGAGGTCCGCGTCGTGACCCGGCGCGATCCCGCCGATCCGGTCGTCGAGGTGAAGGGCCGCGGCGCCGCCCAGCGTCGCGAGGTAGAAGGCCCGCAGCGAGTCGAGCGGGGTCCCCCGCAGGGCCGCCACCTTGTAGGCCTCGCCGAGCGTGCGCAGGGCCGAGAAGCTCGTCCCGGCGCCGAGATCGGTGCCGATCCCGACCCGGACCGGGCGGCGCGGATCGAGGGCGTCGAACAGCCGAAACAGGCCGGAGCCGAGGAACAGGTTTGAGGTCGGGCAATGGGCCAGGGCCGCGCCGGTGGCGTGGCAGGTGCAGAACTCCGCCTCGCTCACGTGGATGCCGTGGCCGAACACCGCGCGGGGCCGCACGAGCCCGGCCTGCGCGTAGACGTCGAGGTAGCTCGCCCGGCCCGGGAACAGGTCGAGCACCCAGGCGACCTCGGCGGGGCTCTCGCTGAGATGGGTCTGCAGGAAGAGGCTGTCGTCCTGGCGCAGGAGCGCGCCGGCCGCCTCGAGCTGCGCCGGGCTGCAGCTTCCCGCGTAGCGCGGCGTGACGGCGTAATGCTGGCGGCCGCTTCCGTGCCAGCGCCGGATCAGCGCCAGGCTCTCCGCGTAGCCGCGCTCGGGCGTGTCGCGCAGATCCTCCGGGGCGTGCGTATCCATCAGGACCTTCCCGGCGATCATGCGGGTGTTGAACCGCGCCGATTCGGCGAAGAAGGCCTCGACCGAGTGCGGATGCACCGTGCAGTAGACCGCGGCCGTGGTCGTGCCGGCCCGCAGGATCTCGCGCAGGAAGACCCGGGCCGCGGTAGCCGCGTGGGCCGGGTCCGCGAAGCGGCGCTCCTCCGGGAAGGTGTAGCGGTCGAGCCAGGCGAGGAGCTGCTCGCCGTAGGCGCCGACCATGCCGATCTGCGGGTAATGCACGTGCGTGTCCACGAAGCCCGCGCTGATCAGCGCGTTCTCGTAGTGCACGGGCGTCACGCCGGGCGGCACCAGGGCCGGGTCGTAGGCGCTCACCGACCGGATCCGCCCCTGCGCGATCAGGATCAGCGCGTCCGGGTGATGCACGAAGCAGTCGCGCGGCGCGGCGAGGAAGGGGTTGCCGGAGAAGCTGACCGCCTGCCCGCGGACCGCCGTAACCGCACCGTCAGTGTCCACCGCCCACCTCCACGACTTTGAACAGGAACAGGGCCGCGATGCCCCAGACGATCGGCTTCACCTCGCGGCCGCGCCCGGTGAGCAGCTTCAGCGCCGCGTAGGTGAGGAAGCCGAAGGACACGCCGTTGGCGATCGAAGAGGTGAAGGGCATCAGGAGCGCGGTGACGCAGGCCGGAATCACCTCGGTGATGTCGTCCCAGTCGAGGTCGACGAGATCCCGCAGCATCAGGCAGGCGACGTAGAACAGGGCCGGCGCCGTCGCGTAGGGCGGTACCGCGCCGGCGAGCGGCGCGAAGAACAGGCAGGCCAGGAACAGGACGGCCACGGTCACCGCGGTGAGGCCTGTCCGACCGCCCTCGGCGACGCCGGTCGCGCTCTCGAGGTAGGCCGTGGTGCTCGACGTGCCGAGGAGGGAGCCGAGGAAGATCGCGAAGCTGTCGGCGACGAGCGCCCGGTCGAGGCGCGCCATGCGTCCCGCGGTGAGGAGGCCCGCCCGGCTCGCCACGCCCATCAGCGTGCCGGTGGCGTCGAACAACTCGACGAGGAACAGCACCAGTACGATGTTGAGGAGCCCGCCCGCCAGTGCCCCCCGCAAATCGAGGGCGAACAGCGTCGGGGCCATCGAGGGCGGCAGCGACACCAAGCCCTGATAGGTGTTCCCGGCAAGGTGGAAGCTGAGGACGGTCACAACCAGGATGCTGATCAGCAACGCCCCCTTCACCTCCCGCACCGACAGCACCGCCACGGCGAGGAAGCCGAGCATCGCCAGGACGGTGCCCGGCCGGTGCAGGTCGCCGAGGGTCACGAAGGTCGCCGGACTCGCCGCGACCACGCCGGCGTTGCGAAGCGCGATGAGGGCCAGGAACAGCCCGATCCCGACCGTGATGGCGATCCGCATCGCGCGGGGGATGCCCTCGACGATGAGGCGGCGCAGGCCGGTGAGCGTCACGACGAGGAAGCAAACCCCCGAGATGAACACCGCCCCGAGCGCCGCCTGCCAGGTGAAGCCCATCTGCAGCACGACGACGTAGGCGAAATAGGCGTTGAGGCCCATGCCGGGGGCGAGCGCGATCGGGTAATTGGCGAAGAGCCCCATGATCAGCGAGCCGATCGCTGCTACCAGGCAGGTCGCCACGAATACGGCGCCCTTGGGCATGCCGGCATCGCCCAGGATGCTTGGGTTGATGAAGACGATGTAGGCCATCGTCAGGAAGGTGGTGAGCCCGGCGAGGAGTTCGGTGCGCGGATCGGTGCCGTGCTCCCGCAACGCGAACAGGCGCTCCAGGAGGCAGGGCGCCGTGATGTCTGAGTCGCGCTTCGCGTCCATCCGTTCCTCACACCCACACCGATTGGCCCCGGCTTCACGAGTCGCACCGTGACGTCCGCCAAGGGAGGAGTATCCCTCTTGGTCATCTCTCCCTGTTTTCGGACGAATGCAGCGCCGGCGGAAGGAGATCCGGACAAGGGGAGTGCGTCATGATGAAGGGGTCGAACCGCTCATTTCCGGGTCTACGGCTCTGTCCCACCGCGGAGAGAGGATCCCGTCCGCTGCGCCGCCATCACCTCCCGGTAGATCCGGTCCGGGGCGAAGGGCGTGCGCGTAAGGCGCGCCCCCGTCGCATCGCGGATCGCATTGCCGAGCGCCGCCGCCACCGGGTTGAACGGGCTCTCGCTCATCGACTTGGCGCCGAGCGGCCCGATCCGGTCATGCGTGTCGGCGAACAGCACCTCGGTCCGGGGAACGTCCGCGACGGCCGGGATGTGGTAGCTGCGGAAGCTCGGCGTCGCGACGCGCCCCGCCTCGTCGATCCGCACCTCCTCGTAGAGCGCGGCCCCGATCGCCTGCGCGACGCCGCCCTCGATCTGGCCGCGGCACTGCATCGGGTTGATCACCCGGCCGGCATCGGCCGCGTGGACGCTGCGCAGGATCCGCACCTCGCCGCTGCGCGGATGCACGGCCACCCGGAAGGCCTGGACGTTGAAAGCGACCGAGCGCGGCGTGCCGTCCGCGCGGCCGACCGCGTCGAGGGGGGCCAGCGCCGCGAGGGGCACGGGTCCGGCGGGCGTGGCGACGGCGTCGCCCGCGAGGCGGCAGGCGGCGGGGCCGCAGGAGACGCGGGCCGCGGCCGCCCCGCGGATCGCCTCCGCCAGCGCCTCGGCGGCGCGCAGGGTCGCCTGACCCGCCACCACGGTGCCGGTGCTGCCGTAGGCGCCGGTATCGTGGCTCACCGCGTCGGTGTCGGCCTGCCGCAGGCTCACCCGGTCGGGCGCGATGCCGAGCACCGAGGCCGCGATCTGGGCGTGCACGGTCGAGGTCCCGTTGCCGAACTCGGCGGTGCCGACCGCGAGGGTGAAACGGCCGTCCGGCGCGAGCGACAGGCGCGCCTCGGCGAAGTGCCCGCGGGGCGGGATGGTGTCGATCATCGCCAGCGCCATGCCCTCGCCGGTGAGCCAGTCGGGCCCGGGAGCCTCCGCGCCGCCGGGCGCGCGCATGGCCTCCCGCGCGAGGTCGAGGCACTGGTCGAGGCCGTGGGAGCCGTACTCCACGTCGTGCGGCTCCAGGCTCGTCGAGACCAGGGGGTCGCCCGGCCGCACCGCGTTGAGCCGGCGCAGGTCGTAGGGGTCCAGTCCGAGGTCCCGGGCGAGATCGTCCATGGCGGATTCGACCGCGAAGATCGTCTGGCTGAGGCCGTAGCCCCGGAAGGCGCCGGCCGGCACCGTGTGCGTGTAGACCGCGCGCCCGTCCACCCGCTTGTTCGGGCAGCGATAGACCGCGATGACCTCGTTGCAGCCGTGGTGCAGCACCCCGCCCGCGTGGTTGGCGTAGGCGCCCGTCTCGGAGAGGACGTCGAGGGCGATGGCGGTGAGCGTCCCGTCGCGCCGGGCGCCGAGCTTGACCCGCACGCGCATCGGGTGGCGGGTCGTCGCCCCGATGAATTGCTCGGAGCGGGTGAATTCCCACTTCACCGGCCGGCCGAGGCGCAGGACCGCCAGCGCGACGAGGTCCTCGGTCAGCATCTCCTGCTTGCCGCCGAACCCGCCGCCGACGCGCCCGCAGGCGACCCGGACGCTCTCGGGATCGAGGTCGAAGAGGGCGCAGAGCGCATCGCGGGTCAGGAAGGGCACCTGGCTGCTGGTGCGGATCACGAGCCGGCCCGCCTCGTCGAGCCAGCCCACCGCCCCGTGCGTCTCCAGATGGGCGTGCTGGAGGCGCTGCGAGCGATAGACACCCTCGACGACGTGATCCGCCTCCGCGAAGCCCGCCTCGACGTCGCCGATCCGGCCGTGCACCTCCGCCGCGAGGTTGGGATGGGCGCCGAGGGGCGGTGCGTCCGCGCCCGGCGGGTCCCCCGCGTCGTGGACGCGCGGCGCGTCGGGATCGAGGGCGCGCTCCGCGTCGAGCAGGGCCGGGCGCACGGCATACGTGACCGCGAGGGCCCGCACGCCGGCCTGCGCGGCGGCCTCGCTCTCCGCCACCACGGCCGCCACCCGCTGCCCGACGAAGCGCAGGACGCGGTCGAGCATCAGGGTGTCCGGCGCGTCGTCCCGCGGGTCCTGGTGCCGGCCCGTGGAGTAGCGCCGCCGGGGCACGTCCGCGTGCGTGAACACCGCCACCACGCCCGGCACCGCCAGGGCGGCCGCCCGGTCGATGCCCAGCACCTCCGCGTGGGCGTGGGGCGAGCGCAGCACCGCGAGGTGCAGGACCCCGTCGCGCGCAAGGTCGAAGGTGAAGCGCTCCCGCCCGCTCACCAGGGCCGGGCCGGCCAGCGCCGGGATGCTGCGCCCGCAGGGATCGCCCGCGCTCTCCGACTCCGCGTGCGCGATCCCGGACTCCGCGTGCGCGATGCCGGCGATCGCGTCCGCGATCGCCCGGTAGCCGGTGCAGCGGCAGAGATTGCCCTTCAGCGCCGCGCCGAGGTCGCGCTTCTGGCCCTGGTCGAGGGCGGCGGCGGTCATCACCATGCCGGGCGTGCAGAAGCCGCACTGGAAACCCTGCGCGGCGAGGAACGCCGCCTGCATCGGATGGAGCACGTCCGGGACCGGATCACCCGGCGCGCAGGCGCCGGCGAGCCCCTCGATGGTGGTGACGCTGCGTCCCTCGGCGCGCAGGGCCGGCACGAGGCAGGAATGCACCGGCTCGCCGTCGAGATGGACCGTGCAGGCGCCGCAATCGCCCGCGTCGCAGCCCTTCTTGACCCCGAACCAGCCGAGGTCGCGCAGGAGCGTGCGCAGGCACTGGCCGGAGCGGGGCTCGGCCTCCTGCGCGCGGCCGTTGACGGTGAGGATCATGCGCCTGCCTCGCCGGCGAGTTCGGCCCGGATCTCCTCCGCGAGAAGATGGGTGACGTGGCGCCGCCAGTCCGGCGCGCCGTGCACGTCGTCGTAGTAGAGCGCGTCCGGGATCGTCCCGGCGAGGGCCTCCCGCAGCGAAGCGGCGTCCGGCAGGTCCGGGAAGGGCAGGCGGACGGGCCGGCGCGTCGCGGCGGTGACCGTCAGGACGAAGGACCCACCCGCGTCGCGCGTGCCGATGAGAAGCGCGCCCGAGCGGCCATTCGGGCTGAGCGAGATCCGCCGGAACGCGCTTCTCCGGGCCAGGGCGGCGGCGGGCAGATCGATGCGGCGCAGCACCTCGCCCGGCTCGAGCGCCGTGTCCTGCGGCCCGCGGACGAAATCCGCGACCGGCATCCGCCGCTCGCCGCAATCCGGCCGCCAGATCAGGCAGGTCCCGTCGAGGGCAGCGGCCAGCGCGATCATCGGCCCGGCCGGCAGCGCCAGGCACAGGTTTCCGCCGACCGTCGCCATGGTCCAGATCTTGAACGAGCCGAGCAGCGCCCGGCAGCACTGGCCGATGAGCGGAGCGGCGCGCCAGGACGGCGGACAGGCGACCCGATCGAGTTCCGCGATGGTGCAGGTCGCGGCGATCCGCAGCCCCGCGGCGTCCGCCTCCACCGGCACCCAGCCGAGCCGCGTCAGGTCCTGCAACCGGGCGGTCCCGGGTTGCGGCTCGGAGAACAGCCAGGTTCCCCCCGCCAGCCACGCGTCGCCCGGCCGCCAGCCCGCCAGATCCTCGCGCGTGCGCGGCGCGAGATGGGCTGTGATCGTGGTGAGGTCCATCCCGTCCCCGGTTCTTCCCCTGCGCCGACCCTTTGCGCCGAGGCCCGACGCAAGATTCCTTCCAGCGCGACCGCAATCCCGGGAATAAATCCGGGCGCCCGCCGGTCTGGACGGGGGAGGGCGCTGGACGCCCCCGAACCCCGAGGACCGGACCATGGCGCAGAACCGCGAGCCTGACGAGGCGGGAGTGGACGCGGACGGGATCGACCGGCGCGGCTTCCTGGAATGCATGACCTGGGCGGGCACCGGCCTCGTCTGGACCCTCACCGGCGGCCTGCCGCGGGCGGCCGGACTCGCGGCGGCGCGGGCGGCGGAGGGCGCGCCGGGGCTCACCTTCCTGCAGATCAGCGACAGCCATATCGGCTTCGACAAGGCCGCCAATCCCGACGCCCGGGAGACCCTGCGGGCGGCGGTGGCGCGGATCCGGGCGCTGCCGGAGAAGCCCGCCTTCATCCTGCACACGGGCGACATCAGCCACCTGTCGCGCGAGGCGGAGTTCGACGATGCCGACCAGATCCTGCGCGAGACCGGCCTGCCGGTCCTGTTCGTGCCCGGCGAGCACGACCTCATCGACGAGGGCCGCGGCCGGGCCTATCTGGCCCGCTACGGCCGCAAAGCCAGGGGCGCGGGCTGGTCGAGCTTCGACCAGGGCGGCGTCCACTTCGTCGGCCTCGTCAACGCCCTCGATCTCAGGGCCGGCGGCCTCGGGCAGCTGGGGGCGGAGCAGCTCGCCTGGCTCGAATCCGATCTCGCCGGCCTGTCCTCCTCGACCCCGATCGTGGTCTTCGCCCATATCCCGCTCTGGAGCGTCTACCCGGACTGGGGCTGGGGCACGGAGGACGGCGCCCGGGCGCTCGGCCTGATGCGCCGCTTCGGCTCGGTGACGGTGCTCAACGGGCACATCCACCAGGTGATGCAGAAGGTCGAGGGCACCGTCGCCTTCCACACCGCCCGCTCCACGGCCTTCCCGCAGCCGGCACCGGGCACCGCCCCGTCGCCCGGCCCGATGAAGGTGCCGGCGGGGGAGCTGCGCCGCCATCTCGGGATCGCGAGCGTCTCCTTCGTGGCAACGGGCACGCCGCTCGCCATCGTCGACACGCCGCTCGCGGGCTGAGGGAGGACGCGATGGACCGGCCTCCGGCCCCGACGCGGCGCGCCGTTCTGCGCGCCGCCGCCGCCCTGCCGCTCCTCGCCCGCGAGTCGGGCGTGCACGCCGCCGCCGCGTCGGTGAGCATCGACAATTTCGCGTTCTCGCCCGCGCTCCTGACGGTGGCCCCCGGCACCACCGTGACCTGGACCAACCGGGACGACATCCCGCACACCGTGGTGGCGGAGGATCTCTCCTTCCGCTCGAAGCCCCTCGACACGGACGACAGCTTCGCGTCGACCTTTCCCACGGCGGGCCGCTACCGGTACTTCTGTTCGCTCCACCCCCACATGGTGGGCGTGATCGAGGTCCGGGACGGCGCCCCGTCGCCCCCGGCCGGCGCGCCGGCGGAGGAGGTCCGATGACCTACGATCCCTGCGACCACGCCGCGTCCTGGGCCGACCTCGCCGGCGCCCTCGTCCTGCTCGCGGCCGTACTGCTGGGGCTCGCGGCGATGCCCATGACCGCGCCGGCCCCGCTCCTGCCCGGCGGGCCGATCTGCGGCCCCCCCGCGGCCCTGATGGCGCAGCGGGGACCCTGACGATGCTCCGGGACAGGGAGCGGTTCGACGCGGTGGTGATGCCGCATCTCGACGCGGCCTACACGCTCGCCCGCTTCCTGACCCGGGACGCCACCGCGGCCGAGGACGTGGTGCAGGAGGCGATGCTGCGGGCCTTCCGCGGCTTCGACAGCTTCCGGGGCAGCGACGCGCGGCCGTGGCTCCTCGCCATCCTGCGCAACTGCGTCCGGACCTGGGCCGCCTCGCATCGTCGCGAGGGCGCCGCACCGCCGGACGAGGAATCCTGCCCGGACCTCTGGGACAGGGAGACGGCGACACCCGAATCCGTCCTCGCCCGCGACGACGAGATCGCGGCCGTGCGCGCCCTGGTGGCGGCCCTGCCCGAGCCCTTCCGCGAGACGCTGGTCCTGCGGGAGATGGATGAATTGTCCTACCGCGACGTGGCGGCGGTGACGGGCGTCCCGGTCGGGACGGTGATGTCGCGGCTCGCCCGCGCCCGCGCGCTGTTCTCCGCCGCCTGGCGCCGCCGCTTCGGCGACGATGCGCCCCAACCCCGACCCGAGGAGCAGCAACGGTCATGAGCGCGTCCCGTCCCGCCCCCTGTGCCGACCGGGCGCTGCTCCTGCACGGGCTCCTCGACAGCGAACTCGACGCCGCCCATGCACTGGACGCCGAGGCCCATCTCGCGGCGTGCCCCGCCTGTCGCGCGGCCTATCGGCGCCTGCGCGAGGACATGGACCGGCGCCAGCGGGACGGCGTGCGCGAACCCGCCCCCGCGTCCCTGCGGCACCGCATCGCCGCCGCCCTCGACGCCGAGGTCGCCGCCCAGGCCCCGCGCCCCGGCGCGGCCCGCGTGCCCCGGCGCTTCCTCGCCCCGCTCGCCGTCGCGCTGGCCGCTTGCCTCGCCGTCGCGATCGTGGTCCCCCGCGGGCTCGACGGGAGCGCCGGCCTGAGGGAGGAGCTGGTCTCGGGGCACGTCCGCTCGCTCCTCGCCAACCACCTCACGGACATCCCGACCTCCGACCAGCACACGGTCAAGCCCTGGTTCGCGGGCAAGATCGATTTCGCACCCCCGGTGGTGGATCTCGCTGACCGCGGCTTCGACCTCGTCGGCGGCCGCCTCGACTATATCGGCGGCCGGGTGGTGGCGGCCCTCGTCTACCGGCGACGCGGCCACGTCATCAACCTGTTCGTCTGGCCCGGCGCGGAGGGCGGCTGGTCGGCGCGCGGCGCCCGGGAGGGCTACGGGCTGATGCACTGGTCGCAGGCCGGGCTGACCTTCTGGGCCGTGTCCGACCTCAACGCGACCGAGTTGCAGGAATTCGAGCAGGACTTCGCCGCCCGGACGCCGCGGTGAGCGCCCCCCCGGGCCGCTACGCCGTGGCGGGCGGGGCCGTGCCGGCGGGCGGGAGCGCCAGCAGATCCCGGTGCCCGATCACCGCGGCCGTCGCTCCCGCGCTCCGGTCCCTGCGCCACGCATCGACCCGGTCGGTGGACACGAGGCCGGTCTCGGCCGCGGCCGAAGCCTTGCCTCCGGCAAGGCTGTCGAGGAGCGGCCCGGCCCCGATCCGCCACGGACTGTCCGCCTGCGCGACCCGGTAGCCGTGCTCGCCGAAGGCCGCCGCGAGGGCGGCCGTGGCGGCCGGACCCGCGGCCGGGCCGAACCCCTTGTCGCTCCCCTGATGGGCCAGGAAGGCCGCGTGAACGGCCGCGTCGTCCGGGTGCGGCGGGGTCCAGGTCTCGGCGCCGTCGAAGGTGAGGGCGGTGTAGAACAGCGCACCGGCCCGGGCGACCGCCGCGGCCGCGCGCTCGATCCAGTCCGTGGATACGAGGTCGAACAGCGCCGCGGCCGTCACCAGGTCGGGCGCGGGGTGCTCGGCGAGGGGCCCGTCGAGGCCGGCAGCGAGATCCGCGACCCGCAGGACGACCCGCAGCACGCGCGCGTCGCGGGTCAGAACGAGCTCCCCGCGCTCCGTCGCGGCGTGATCGGCCCAGGCCGTCAGGCGATCCCGCGCCACGGCCAGCAGCGCCGGGTCGTGGTCGATGAGGGTCCAGTGCTGGGGCCCGGGCAGGAGGGCCGACAGGCCCCGCAGGTTCGAGCCGGTCCCGCAGCCGAGGTCGAGGATGCGGACCGGTCCGGGCCGCGCGGCCAGCGCCCGCGCCAGCGCGGCGACGAGGCCGGCGTCCCGGGCGGCGTGGTCGGCCGGCTCGCGCAGGGCGAGCCATTCGGGGCTGAATCCGCTCATCGTCCCGCCTCCCGCAGGCAGGCCGCCACGGTCGCGACGGTGTCCTCCCAGCGCGGCAGCGCGCGGCCCGCCTCCCAGGACGCGGCGGCGGCCTGTCGCCGCCGATCCTCCTGCACGATCATCAGTCGGAGCGCCTCCCGCAGGGCACCGACATCCCCGGGCGGCACCTTCAGGCCGGCCGCGTCCGGCACCGTGGCGACCGCCGCGCCCCCGGTGCTCGCCACGATCGGCAGGCCGCGCGCCAGGCCCTCGGCGAGCGCCATGCCGTAGCCCTCGAACAGGGCCGGGGAGACCAGGATATCGGCCGAGGCGTAGAGCCGGTCGCGCTCGGCCTCCGGGACGGCGCCCGCGAGGCGGACCCGATGGGCGAGGTCGGCCGCCTCGATCGCCTCTCGCAGGGCCGCGGCATAGTCGGGCGCGCGGTCGAGGGCGCCCGCGATCACGAGGTTCCAGTCGAGGTCGCGCAGGCCCGCCAGGGCCGCGATCAGCTCGGCCTGCCCCTTGCGCGGCGCGACCGCCCCGACGCAGAGCAGCCCGACGCCGGGCCCGGGCCGGACCGGCACGCGGTCCGCCGGCGCGGTGCCCGGCATCGCAACGGTGATGCGCTCGGCGGGGACGCGGAAGTCCCGCACCAGCAGGTCGCGGGTGAAGGCGCTCGTCGTCACGATCCGGTCCGCGAGAGCCAGGGCGGATCGCTCGCTCAGCCGCAGCGCCGCCGCGCGGTCGGGCGCCAGCCCCGCCTCCAGGCAGAGCGGATGATGGACGAGCGCGATGCGGGGCCGCGGGCCCGCGGCATCGATGACCTCCCTCGGCAGGGCGCCGTAGGCGAGCCCGTCCACGAGGAGGACGGCGCCCGGCGGAAGGGCCGCGAAGGCAGCGCGCGTCTCGGCGATGTCCCGCGGGGACGGGTCCGGGAACCCGGCGGGCAGCCGGAGATGCGTCGCCCGCACGCAAGCGGCCGGCAGGCCCGCGAGGAGGCGGCGCGCGTAGGCGTAGCCCCCGGTCGGCGTCGCGAGGTCGCCCGGGACGGCGAGGACGGCCTCGATCACGGCGCCACCGGCCCCTCGAACCACGCCCGCGCCACGTGCGATTCGTGGAGCGTCACCCGCAGGCGGGAGACGCCCTCGCCGCCGGGCCCGAGATCGCCCGCGCGGGCGGCCCGCGCCATCGCGGCGTGGATGTGCCCGCACAGGAACTCGGTGGTGGTGTTCACCCCGGCGAAGTCCGGCAGGTCGTCGAGGTTGCGGTAGTTCAGGGGCGCCAGCACCCGCCGCAGCGCCTCGCCCGCCCGCCCGATATCCACCACGACGCCGTCCGCGGTCAGCGACTCGCGGAAGAAGGCGACGTCGACCACGAAGGTCGCCCCGTGCAGGGCCTGGGCGGGCCCGAACAGGGCGCCGCGGAAGCTGTGGGCGACCATCACGTGGTCGCGGACCTCGACGGCGTACATCAGGGCACCTCGGCGGGCGGGTACAGGATGGCGGTGCACAGACCCGGCGCGCCCGGGGCGAGCAGGCCGGGCAGGGCGTCGGGCAGGGCCGCGAAGGCGACCTCCCCGGTGATCAGGGCGTCGAGGCGCGGATCGCGCAGGAGGTCGATGGCCTTGAGCATCCGGCGGCGATGGGACCAGCGCGGGCGGCGGCCGGGCGGGACCTGCCCGACCTGGCTGGACACGAGGCGCAGCCGGCGCGGATGGAAGGCCGCGCCGAGCGGCACCGGCACCTCGGCGCTGCCGTGCCAGCTCAGCTCCGCGACGGTCGCCTCCTCGCCCGCCAGGGCGAGGGCGAGGGCGAGGCCCGCGGCGCTGCCGCTCGCGTGGATGACCGCGTCGGCCTCTCCGGGCGCGTCGTCCGGGAGGCGGAACGGGATGCCGAGGGCCTTCGCCACGGCTTCGCGCGCCGGGTCGGAATCGATCAGCACCACCTCCGCGCCCGGGATCCGCGCGAGCAGGAAGGCGGCGAGGAGGCCGACGACGCCGCCGCCGACCACCACCGCCCGGTCCCCCGGCCCGGCGCCGGCATCCCAGACGCCGTTCAGCGCCGTCTCCATGTTGGCGGCCAGGATCCCGCGCCGCGGCGGCACGTCGCGCGGGAGCGGGAAGAGGGCGTCGGGGCTCGCCGCGAACCGGTCCTGGTGCGGGTGCAGGGCGAAGCAGGCCCGGCCGTCCGGCTCGGCGAGGCCGACCGCGCAATAGCCGTACTTGACGGGAAACGGGAAATCACCCTGTTGAGCGGGCGCGCGCATCCGCGCGTGAACGGATTCCGGGACCCGCCCTTCGAGGACGAGGCGCTCGGTGCCGCGGCTCACCATCGAGAAGAGCGTGCGCACCCGGACCTCGCCGGGGCGGAGAGGGGGCAATGTCTCGCGTCGCAGCTCCGCCCGGCCGGGCGCCGTGTACCACAACGCGCGCGCCGAACCCTCGGCGCCCCAACCGTCCCGCTCCCCGGCCCGCGTCCGATGCTGCACCCTGACTCTCCGGCGCTGGCCGACGGCAGCCCGGCCGAGGCCGCTCCTCTCACGACCCCGGCGGGGCTGCAACCCCGCGCGGTGCTGCGGCGGCGCCGCGCCCTCGTGCTCGGCCTCACGCTCGCGGGTTGCGCCGCCTACGCGCTCGGCATCGCGGCGGTGCTCGGGGCCGGCGGCTGGGACGCGGTCGACCTCGCGCTCTTCGCCTGCTGTCTCGTCGCGCTGCCCTGGACGATCCTCGGCTTCTGGCACGCGGTGATCGGCCTCCTGCTGCTGCGCGCGGGGCCGGCCGGGCTCGCGGCGGCGGCGCCCCACGCGGCGCAAGAGGATCGCGCGGAACCGCCGCGCCTGCGCACCGCCGTCGTCATGACGCTTCGCAACGAGGATCCGGAGCGGGCGTTGTCGCGCCTGCGCATGGTCGCGACGAGCCTCGCGCGGACCGGCCACGGCGCGCGGTTCACGTTCCACATCCTCAGCGACACGGATGATCCGGGTATCGCCGCGCGCGAGGAAGAGGCCGTGGCCGCGTGGCGCGCAGCGCTCCCCGCGGCCGAGGCGTCCCGGCTCCATTACCGCCGCCGCGCCCACAATGCGGGCTTCAAGGCCGGTAACCTGCAGGAATTCTGCGCCCGCGCGGAGGAGGAGCTGATGCTGCCCCTCGACGCGGACAGCCTGATGAGCGGGGCGGCGATCCTGCGGCTCGTGCGCATCCTGCAGGCGCATCCGCGGATCGGCATCCTGCAGGGGCTCGTCGTCGGGGCGCCCGCCGCGAGCCCGTTCGCGCGGCTGTTCCAGTTCGGCATGCGCCACGGCATGCGCCCCTACAGCCTCGCGATGGCGTGGTGGACGGGCGATTGCGGCCCCTTCTGGGGCCACAACGCTCTGGTGCGCATCGCCCCCTTCGCCGCCGCCTGCCGGCTGCCGGCGCTCGGTCCCGGGCCGCTCGGCGGCCCAATCCTCTCGCACGATCAGGTCGAGGCGGCGCTGATGCGGCGGGCGGGCTACGAGGTGCGGGTGCTGCCTATCGAGACCGGCAGCTACGAGGAGAATCCGCCCTCGCTCCTCGACCACCTCGCGCGCGACGCCCGCTGGTGCCAGGGCAACCTGCAATACCTGCGGCTCGTCGGCCTGCCGGGGCTGCGCCCGGTGAGCCGGTTCCAGCTCGCCTGGGCGATCCTGATGTTCTGCGGGGCGCCCGCCACGCTCCTCGCGCTGCTCCTGCTGCCGCTGCGCCTTCTCGACCTGCCGGCGGACACGCCGGTCGGCCTGGCGGCCGGGCTCTATCTCGGCTGGCTCGCCCTCTCGCTGGCGCCGAAATTCGCCGGATACGCCGAGATCCTGCTCGCCGGGGGGGCGGCGCGGCATGGCGGGGCCGGGCGCTTTCTGGCGAGCCTCGCGGCGGAGACGGTGTTCGGCTTCCTGCTCTACGGCATCGCGACGCTGCGCCTCTCCGTCGTCGTCGCCCGCGTGCTGCTCGGCCGGCGCGCGGCCTGGGGCCGGCAGCGCCGGGACGGGCGCGCCCTCGGCGCCCGGACGGCCGCGGCCGGCCTCGCGGACGTGACTGCGCTCGCGCTCGCGGCGGGGCTGCCGATCGGGCTCGTCGCGCCGAGCCTGCTGCCCTGGCTGGCCCCGCTCCTGCTCGGCCCGATGCTGGCCGTGCCGCTCGCGGTCCTCACCGCCTCGCCGCGGCTCGGCCGCTGGATGGTGCGTCGGCGCCTCTGCGCCACGCCCGAGGAGATCCACGCCCCGGAGGAGTTCGGGGCCGTGCCAGCCCCGGTGAGCGCCATCCCGGACCGCTGCACCGCCTGAGCCGGGCGGACCGCTACCCCACGCCCACCGGCCGCTTGATGGCCGCGGGGGTGCGCAGGGTCACGAGTTCCTCGCCGGCCGTCGGGTGGACCGCGATGGTGCGGTCGAAATCCGCCTTGGTCGCCCCCATCGTGACGGCGATCGCCGCCGCCTGGATGATCTCGCCCGCATCGTGCCCGAGCACGTGCACGCCCACGACCCGGTCGCCGTCGCGGGCCACGACGAGCTTCATCAGGATCCGCTCCTCGCGGCCCGACAGCGTCGCCTTCATGGGGCGGAAGCGCGCCTCGTAGACGTCGACCTCGCCGTAGAGCGCGCGCGCCACGTCCTCGTTGTGCCCGATCACGCCGATCTCCGGCGTCGAGAACACTGCGGTCGGGATCAACCCGTGATCCACCGCCCAGGGCTTGTTCCCGAACACGGTGTCGGCGAAGGCGTGGCCCTCCCGGATGGCGATCGGCGTGAGTGCCGCCCGGTTGGTGACGTCGCCCACCGCGTAGATCGACGGCACGACGGTCCGCGAGAAGCGGTCCACCGGGATCGCCCCGGCCGCGTCGAGGGTGATCCCGACCGTCTCCAGCCCGAGCCCGTCCACGTTCGGGCGGCGGCCCGTCGCCACCAGCACCTGATCGACGACGAGGCTCGACCCGTCGTCGAGGGTTGCCCGGATGCCGTCGGCCTCGCGGTCGAGGCGCTGCACCGTGCGGCCGAGGCGCAGGTCCATGCGCCGCGCATAGGCCTCGCCGAGGGCGTCGCGGATCTCGTCGTCGAAGCCGCGCAGCAGCCGGTCGCCGCGATGGAGCAGGGCGGTGCGCGTCCCGAGCCCGGCGAACACCCCCGCGAACTCGACCGCGATGTAGCCGCCGCCGACGACCAGGATGCGGCCGGGTTGCGCCTCCAACTCGAAGACCTCGTTCGAGGTGATGCCGAGTTCGCCGCCCGGGATCCGGGGCTCCTTGACCGGGTGGGCGCCCACCGCGACCAGGATGATGCGCGCCCGCACCGTCCGGCCCGAGCCGAGGAGGCGAACCGTATGGGCGTCCTCGATGACGGCCCGCTCGGCCACGACCTCGACGCCCGCCCGCATCAGGTTGGTGGCGTAGATGCCTTCCAGGCGGGTCACCTCGGCGTCGCGGTGGCGTTTCAGGGCCGCCCAGTCGAAACGCGGCGCCGCGACGCTCCAGCCGAAGCCGGCCGAGTCCTCGAACTCGTCGGCGAAGCGGGCCGCGTAGACCATCAGCTTCTTCGGCACGCAGCCGCGGATCACGCAGGTGCCGCCCACCCGGTACTCCTCGGCCAGCATCACCCGCGCGCCGTAGCCCGCGGCGATCCGCGCGGCGCGCACGCCGCCGGAGCCGCCCCCGATCACGAAGAGGTCGAGGTCGAAGCCCTCACCGCCGGTCGCCTGGCTCATCCCGCATCTCCCACGAGGCCGTTCCGGCCCGACGCGCCTGCCTCACTGCCCCTCAGTATGACGCAAGGCGCGCAGCCACGCGACGAGGGCACCGAGCCCGGCGATCCACCAGCCCTGCCACGCGCCGTGGCCCACGAAGGCGATGCTGGCGGCGGCGGCGATCGCCGCCAGCGCCGCCGCCCGCTCCGGAACCGGCCAGGCGGCGAGCGCCCGCAGGGTGAGCAGCATCCCGGCCGCCGCGAGCGCCGCCCCGACGATCCCCAGCTCGACCCAGACCTGCAGAAAGCTGTTGTGCGGGTGCCCGGCCGCCACCATCTGCCGCATCTCGGGTTCCAGCCGGGCGGCGATCGGCAGGCGGTCGAAATGCGCGCTCGTGCCGAAGCCGACCCCGCGCCAGGGATCGAGCGCCACCGCCGCCCCGAATCCCTGCGCGATCACCAGCCGCTCGCGGGTGTTGCTCGCCGCCATGGCGTCGTGGACCTTCGGGGGCATCACGGCCGCCAGGATATCCCCCTCGACCGGCGCCAGGATCAGCGCGCCGGTCAGGCCGAGCCCGGCCAGGGCGAGCGCTGCGCGTCCCGGCAGGAGGCGCGCTGCCACATAGGTGACCGTCGCGACGAGCGCCGCGAGCCCGGAGGCGCCGCTCGCCGAAAAGAGGCCGGACGCGAAGGCCGCGGCGGCCGTGACCAGGGCGAGCCCGCGGTGACCCGCCCGCGCCAGAAGGGCCGCCACCGGGATGGCGAGAATCACGATGAGTTCGAGGGGCCGGTTGTACACGTAGTCGTAGGCCCTCTCGTGCAGCCAGCGCCGGAGCGCGACGTCGCTGGCAAGGTCCGCCTCGATCAAGAGGCAGGTCGCGATCAGGATCCAGGCGGCGGGGCGCGCCACCGGCCCGAGCCGCGGCGGCGCCAGCACGGCGACGCCGTAGGCGCCCGCGAGGCAGACCAGGAACTCCCGGGCCATGCCCAGGGACTGCGCCGGCACCGGGCTCCAGGCGACGCTGACCGCGCACCACGCCATGAAGGCGAGGGCGACGCCGCCGAGGGGCGTCAGGAGCGGCGCCCGCAGACGCAGGAGGGTTCCCCGCAGCCCCGAGCCCGCGAGGGAGGATCCGAGGAGCGCCAGGGCCGCGAGCACGACGACGAGCGGGCTCGACCGGTTGGCGACCGCCATGATGGCCGGCAGCGCCCCGAGCAGGAGTGCCCCGATCCCGGCGAGCCGGCCCGGTCCGGAGACGGGAAGGGCGGCCCGTGCCGCCAGAGGGAGCGCCGACATCGCCTATTGCATCTGATGTCCGCGCTTGGCCATCTCGGCACGGACCCGGACCATCACGTATTCGGAGACGTCCTGCGTCCAGTTCTGCATCGCCTGGACCATGTCGTCGAGCACCTGCGGCTGCGTCTCCACGTAGCGCTTGCCGGAGGGCGAGCGGAAGAACGTCGCCACGTCGCGCAGCTCCGCCTCGCTCAGCTTCTCCGCGTAGATGCGGGAGGCGGCGTCGATCATCTTCTGCTTCTGCAGCTCGAGTTCGGGCTGCAGCTTGGTGAGGACGTCGTCGAGGTCCTTGGTCAGTTCGGGCCGCGTGACGGCGGCCTGTTTGATCTGCTCGCTGAAGACCGGAATGATCGAATCGAAGGAGCGCGCGATCCCGGAACTCAGCATCACCTCCTTGGCGAGGGCGAAGTGGCTCGGTGAGATCGCTGGGGCGGCGGGCGCCGCCGGCGCGGGGGCTGGGGTCGGGGCGGCCTTCTGGGCGGTCGCCGGGGCGACCGCCAGCAGCGCGGCGAGGAGGCCCGCCAGGACGGGCGCGTGACGCTGGAACATGGAATGGCTCCGATGTGGGACGCGCCGGTCTTCCGGCGGGATTGCGGCGCGGGCGAGGACGAGGGGAAGCGGCATCTCGGCGCCGGCCGCGCGGAGGACGGGAGCGGGCTCCGGCGCGGGGGCGGCGGGTTCGCCGGGGCGGAGAGGGCGAAGGGAGGGTCCGGGAGCAGGGCCCGACGGCACCGCGAGCGGATCCCGGATCAGAGGCTGCCGAGCGTCAGGAGGCGGGTCTCCCCGGCCTCCTCCGCCGCCAGGATGGCGCCGGTGCACAGGCCGATGAACAGGCCGTGCTCGACCACGCCCGGCACCGCCGCGAGGAGCGCGGCGAGACGCTCGGGATCGGCGATCCGGCCGAGATGCGCGTCGAGGATCAGGTGGTCGCCGTCGGTGCGATAGGGTGCGCCGTCCGGTCCGGCGCGCAGGGTCAGTTCGCCCGCGCAGCCCGCCCGCGCGAGGGCCGCGTCCACGGCCCGGCGGGTTGCCTCGAGCCCGAAGGGCACGACCTCGATCGGCAGGGGAAAGTGCCCGAGCGTCTCGACCCGCTTGCCCGCATCGGCGATCACCACCATGCGCCGGCTCGCCGCCGCGACGATCTTCTCGCGCAGCAGCGCCCCGCCGCCGCCCTTGATCAGCCGGCGCTCGCCGTCGATCTCGTCGGCGCCGTCGATCGTGAGATCGAGCGCGGGCGTCTCGTCCAGGGTGGTGAGCGGGATGCCGGCCGCCTGCGCGGCGCGGGCGGTCGCCTCGGAGGTCGGCACGCCCACGACCGACAGGCCCGCCCGGACGCGCGCGCCGAGCAGGACGACGAACTCGGCCGCCGTCGACCCCGTGCCGAGACCGAGCCGCATGCCGTCCTCGACGAGGTCGACCGCGCGGGCGGCGGCGGCGCGCTTGAGGGCGGCGCTCACGCCAGGGCTCCGGCGGATGTGCGGAAGGGGCGGGCGGACGGCATCGGCGCGGTCTCTCGAAGCGGACAGCCCGCTCGGGCCGCGGGCGCGTCGGCCCTAGCACGGCCGCCCGCCGCCCGGGAAGCGCCTCCGCGCGTCGCTCAGGGGCGCGCGGGTTGCGGCGTCGCGAGGCTGGCGGCGGCCCGCGGCGGCGCGGCCTCGCCGCTTGCCCCGGCCTGCGGCGTGCAGACGACCGCCTCCTCCAGGACGTAGCAGATGCTCATGGCGCCGGTGCGCTGGTTGACCCGGAACACGCCCGCCTCGCGCAGGTGGCGCGAGGCCACGAGCCCGTATTCCGAGGGCACCTGCGGGCCGGCGCCCTCGCCGGGACCGAAGCAGAGCGTCGTCCCGATGGTGTTCTCCTGCAGGCCGTACTGGCAGGAGGTCACCTCTCCGGTGACCCGGTCGACGCGGTAGACGCGGTTGAGATCCGCCTGCGGCGCCGGCACGAACTCGAAGGAGCCGGCCCGCGCCGCCGAGACGCCGGCCACAGCCAGGACGACCGCCGCGAGCCCGCCCCGAAATCCCGTCCTGCCGCCCATGGCGCCGCTCCCGTCGTGGCGCCGTCCCGATCCGCGCCGGGACGGCCTCGCGATCTTTCTACTGGTCGTTGGCTGGTGCGAGCCTTTCGTCCCCGCGGCGGCTCGCCCCTATCACCGCGCGTTGAGCGAGGCCGATCGCGCCGAGGAGCGCGCGCGGGCCGGCACCCGCTCCAGGAGTGCGGCGGCGCCCTCGTCCCCGGTGAGGGCGGACGAGGCGTCGTTCCAGGCCGCGACTGCCGGCATGAGGCGACGGGACGCGGGCGCCGGCTGGGGCAAGCCGCGAGCGCCAGCACCGGGGCCAGGACGGCGTCGTCGATTGCGGCGTGCAGGCGCGTGCCGATCATCGGCGTCTCGCTCGTCCCGGGACCATCCTGCGGGAAAGCAGCGGGTTGCGAGGTGGGCGACCGCGCGGGCTGATGCCGCGGGACTGGAAACGTGCTTTAAGCGCGGCGCAACCCCGGCGCGACCGGCGGGAGCACGATGAGGAACGCCGCGCGGCCCGCGCCGAGAGAGCCCGAAGCGGACCGCCCGCGAGGGCCGGACTCCGCCAGGGCCGGAGCAACGGGGCCGAGCCGGAAAGGCCGGGCCGACAGGGCCAAGAGAGGACGCCGTCATGACAACGATCTCCCGCCGCCACGCGCTGAAACTCTCCCTCGCGGGCGCCGTCGCCGGCCCCGCCGTGCTGCGGTTCGGCCGCGCCGAGGCGGCGGAATTCGGGTTCAAGGTCGCGAACAACGCGCCGACCAGCCACCCGCTCACGATCTACATGATCAAGGCCACCGACGCGATCCGCGAGGAGACCGGGGGCAAGGTCGACATCAAGGTCTTCCCGAACAATCAGCTCGGCGGCGACACCGACATGCTGAGCCAGCTGCGCTCGGGCGCGCTGGAGTTCTTCACGCTGTCGCCGCTGATCCTCTCGACGCTGGTTCCGGCGGCGGCGATCAGCGGCATCGGCTTCGCGTGGTCGTCCTACGACAAGCTCTGGCCGGCGATCGACGGCGATCTCGGGGCGCATGTGCGCGACGCGATCAGCAAGGCCGGCCTCTACGCCTTCGACAGGATCTGGGAGAACGGCTTCCGGCAGACGACCTCGTCGACGCGCGCCATCCTCACGCCGGACGACCTCAAGGGCTTCAAGATCCGGGTGCCCGCGAGCCCGCTCTGGACCTCGATGTTCAAGGCCTTCGACGCGGCCCCGATGACGATCAACTTCGCCGAGGTGTATTCGGCCCTGCAGACGAAGATCGCCGAGGGCCAGGAGAACCCCCTCGCCCTGATCGAGGCGGCCAAGCTCTACGAGGTGCAGAAGCACCTCTCGAAGACGAACCACATGTGGGACGGCTTCTGGATGCTGGCGAACGGGCGGGTCTGGCGCGGCCTGCCGGAGGACGTGCGCGGGGTCATCGCCAAGCATTTCAACGCGCAGGCGGTGGCCCAGCGCGAGGAGACGGCGCGGCGCAACGTCTCGACCGAGAAGGACCTCGCGGCGCGCGGGCTCGACATCCACGACGTCGACACCAAGGCGTTCCAGGCCAAGCTGCAATCGGCCGGCTTCTACAAGGAGTGGAAGGGCAAGTTCGGGCCGGAGGCCTGGGCGCTGCTCGAGAAGCACACGGGGCCGATCGCCTGACGGCTCCCGCACGACGTGTGGGGAGCGAGGTGGCCGGGTCTTCGGACGAGTGCTGCGGACAGGACAGGCCTGAGGCGCCGGCCGGAGCAGCGGGGCTCCTGACGCAAAGAGTAGGGCCCCGGCGACGGGCCGGCCACGCACACAGGTGAATCGGGGCAGGAGAAAGCCGGCGGCGCGGGGTTGGGTCGGGTATCCGACCGAGCCCCGCGCCGGATCGCACGACGAGAGGGAGCGGTCCGGGCTCCGGCGGCCCGCGGGACCGACGACACTGGGAGGCTTGCCATGGATTTCACGCTGTCGCCCGAGATCGAGGCGTACCGCGCCCGCGTCGCCGCCTTCGTGGCCGACGAGATCCTGCCCGTGGAGGCCGACCGGGCGGCCTACGACGCGCACGAGAACATCCGCCTCGACCGCCTCGCAGCGTTGCGGGAGAAGGCGCGGGCGGCGGGCCTCTGGTGCCTGCAATTGCGGCGCGAAACCGGCGGCCAGGGCCTCGGCAAGGTCGGCATGGCGGCCTGCTACACGGAGATGAACCGCTCGATCTTCGGGCCCGTGGTGTTCAACTCCGCCGCCCCCGACGACGGCAACATGATGGTCCTGGAGGCGCTGGGCACGCCCGAGCAGAAGCGGCGCTGGCTCGACCCGATCGTGTCGGGAGCGGTGCGCTCGGCCTTCGCCATGACCGAGCCGCATCCCGGCGGCGGCTCGGACCCCTCGATGATCCGCACCCGGGCCGAGCGCGGGCCGGACGGGCGCTACCGGATCTTCGGGACCAAGTGGTTCATCACCGGGGCGGAGGAGGCGGCCCACTTCATCCTGATCGCCCGCACCTCCGACGATCCGCGCTACGGGCTCACCGCCTTCCTGTTCCACCGGGACCAGCCCGGCTGGGAGATCGTGCGGCGCATCCCGATCATGGGGCCGGAGGAGCATGGCGGGCATTGCGAACTCGCCTTCGACGGGCTGGAGGTCGCCCCCGAGGACCTGCTCCTCGGCGAGGGTCAGGGCCTCAAGGTGACGCAGGTGCGGCTCGGCCCGGCGCGGCTGACCCACTGCATGCGCTGGCTCGGCCTCGCCATGCGCTGCATCGAGATCGCGCAGGCCTACGCGGCCGAGCGCGAGGGCTTCGGGGTGCGGCTCGCCGAGCGCGAGAGCGTCCAGCTCATGCTCGGCGGCCTCGCCATGGACATCGAGATCGGCCGCCTGCTGGTGATGCGGGCCGCGTGGGAACTCGACCAGGGCCGGTTCGCCCGCAAGGAGGTGTCGATGGCGAAGGTCCACGTCGCCAACCTGCTGCACCGGGCCGCCGACACCGCCATCCAGATCAACGGCGCGCGGGGCTACTCGAAGGACACGGTGCTGGAGTGGATCTACCGCTACGCCCGCCAGGCCCGGCTCGTCGACGGCGCCGACGAGGTGCACCGGATGGTCCTGAACCGCCACCTGGAGAAGGAGGGCCGCGCCTTCTTCGCTTGGCCGAAGGCGTGAGCGCCCGCGCGGATCCGAACCCTCCCCCCGCAGAGGCGAGCGTGTTCACACCTCGCCTAGCGGCGTGAAAAAGCTCTTGTTTCGCAGTCGCTTGAACGGAACCGAGGAGACCCGCGGGATCCCCTCTCCCGTGCGGGAGAGGGGTAGGGGTGAGGGCCCCGGACCGTGCCGTCATCAAGCGAAGACGGTCGTGCTGGCAGCGGGACACGTCAGAATTCTTGCTGAACCACCTGGACCCTCACCCCTGCCCCTCTCCCGCACGGGAGAGGGGTTCCCCGCGCCACGCCCGAGAACCGTCGTTTTTTTGCATAAGTATCTGTCATGTCTGTATTTTTCTCGCTCTGTGTATCCGCTCGCCCGCAGAGGGGCGAGGGTTGCCGCCGCGCGGGCAGGAGAAACCCCGGCGACCCCGTCGCCGCCGCGTCGGCAGGGCTTCCGTAACCATGTCGAGGTGATGCTCCGGCCGCGTCCGATCACAAGGCCGGCCCTCATGTCGCGTCAGGTTGCCCCCCCGTCCTCCCCGCGCCGGTCCGCGCTGCCGCCGCTCGCCGCCGCGACCTGGCTCCTCGGCGCCTGCGCGGCCTTCGGTCAGGCCACCGGCCAGGCTGGGGCCCCGGCAGCCCCCATCCCGCCGGCACCCGTTCCGGCCGCCGAGGCGCCGGCGAGACCGGAGCCTGCGCGGTCGGAACCGGCGAGAGCCTCCCGGGCCGCCGAGCCCGCGAAGGCCGCAGGCCCGCTCGACGCGACCCCATCACCGACCCCATCGGCGCCGCTCCCGCCCGCCCCGATGTCGGCCGAGACGCCGCGGGACGCGGCCGCGCCCGGGGTCGCGCAGGCTCCGAAGCGCGCGTCCCGCGAATTGCCGCCGATGGTGATCGCGAAGGTCTCCCAGGATCCCACGCCGACCCTGACCCCGGCCACCTTCCTCGACACGCTGCGCATGGCGGAGCGCTACCAGGGCATCGTCCAGGCGGGCGGCTGGCCGCGGGTGCCGGACACCCTGTCGCTCAAGCCCGGGGATCGGAACGCTGGCGTCCTCGCCCTGCGCCGCCGCCTGGCCGCCACCGGGGACCTCGCCGCCGAGGCACCGGCCTCGGACCTGATGGACGAGGCCCTGGTGGCCGCGGTGACGCGGTTCCAGCACCGGCACGGGCTGCCGGAGACGGGCCTCGTGGGTGGCCTGACCGTCAAGGCCCTCAACGTGCCGGCGGGCGTGCGCCAGCGCCAGCTCGCCGCCTCCGCGGCGCGCCTGATGGGCTCGCGCTTCCCGTTCGGCGAGCGCTACGTGGTCGCCAATATCCCGGCCGCCACCGTGGAGGCGGTGGAGCGCGGGGCGGTGGCGCGTCGCTACGTGGCGGTGGTGGGTAAGCCCGACCGCGCCTCGCCCCAGGTCGAGACCAAAATCACCAACGTCAACTTCAACCCGACCTGGACGGTCCCGGTCTCACTGATCAAGAAGGACATCATTCCGCACATGCGGAAGGACCCGGGCTACCTCGCCAAGATGCACATCCGGCTGCTTGACGGGCAGGGCAGCGAGGTGCAGCCGACCAGCATCGACTGGTCGACCGAGAAGGCGGTGAACTACACGGTCCGCCAGGACCCGGGCTTCGACAATTCCCTCGGGCAGGTGCGGATCGACATGCCGAACCGGCACGCGGTCTACATGCACGACACGCCCTCGAAGAGCCTGTTCTCGCGCAACGTCCGCTTCCACTCCTCGGGTTGCGTGCGCGTCGCGGAGGTCAAGGGGCTGGTGGCGTGGCTCCTCGACGGCACGCCGGGTCCGGGCGGGCCGGGCACGGCCTGGGGGCCGATCGAGATCGAGACCGGCATCGCGACGGGCGAGCGGCGCGACATCAAGCTCGCCAAGCCGGTGCCGGTCACCTTCGTCTACCTCACCGGCTACGCCACGCCGGACGGGCAGGCGCATTTCCGCGACGACGTCTACGACCTCGACGGAGGTCCTGCGCCGACCGACAAGCCCACCGACAAGCCCGCCGACGTGGCCACCACGGCGTCGATCGCCCCGAAGCCGGCGCCGAAGCCGGTGGCGGCGGCCCGGGCCCCGGGTGCCACCGCGCCGCGGGCGACCTCCACGGCCCGGCCGCGGGCGGCGGCGGCCGATCCACGGACCTGATGACGCACGGCCAAGTCGGCCGCCACGCGGGCGGAACAATCCGGCATCGCTCGAATTGGCGAGCGAACGGCGCGCCGAGGCCGGCGCCCGCAGATCCGGAGACACTCAGATGGCCCGTACTCCCAAGGCTCCGGCGGCGGCCCCGGCGTCCCGCCGCGCCGCGCAGCCGAAGACGGCCACGGCCGATGCCCGCGTGCGCGTCACGGCCGAGCGCCTGAACACCCCGTCCGACCTCCCGCCGGAGGCATCGAAGGAGATCTCGGAGGGGCTCACCGTCCTGCTCTCCGACTTCCTCGCCCTCTACCTCAAGACCAAGAACTTCCACTGGCACGTGAGCGGGCCGCATTTCCGCGACTACCATCTGCTCCTGGACGAGCAGGCGGCCCAGATCCTGGGCGCGACGGACGACGTGGCCGAGCGCGCCCGCAAGATCGGCGGGACGACGCTCCGCTCCCTCGGTCAGGCGGCCCAGAAGGCCCGGATCGTCGACAACAATGCCGACTACGTCGATCCGCTCGACATGCTGGCCGAGCTGCGCGACGACAACAAGGCGACCACGTCGCGCATGCGCGAGTTGCACGACCTCTGCGACGATCACAACGACGTGGCGACCGCGAGCCTGCTCGAGGAGTGGATCGACCAGGCCGAGGAGCGCACGTGGTTCCTCTACGAGGCGAGCCGCCGGGGCAGCGCCGACGGGCATTGAGGCCCGGCGCACCGCGGCCGCCCCGCGCGGTCGCGGTGCGCGTTGCACGACCCGGCGATTCCCCGGACAATGCTGCGGCCCCGTCGCCGTGCAGTCCGGACCCTTCGTGAGCGAGCACATCTCCCCCCGCCAGCAGGACATTCTCGCGATCGCGCGGCAGCAGGGTCGGGTCAGCGTCGAGGATCTGGCGATCCGCTTCGAGGTGACGCCGCAGACGATCCGCCGCGACCTCAACGAGCTCTGCGACAATCGCCTCCTGTCGCGGGTGCATGGCGGCGCGGTGGTGTCGAGCGGCGTCGCGAACCTCGCCTACGAGGCGCGCCGGCTCGTCGCCCATGCCGAGAAGCGCGCCATCGGACTCGCGGCGGCCAAGCTCATTCCGAACAACGCCTCGTTGTTCATCAACATCGGCACCACGACCGAGGAGGTGGCCCGCGCCCTCGTCGATCACGAGGACCTGCTGGTCATCACCAACAACCTCAACGTCGCGACCCTGCTCTACCGCCACCCGCGCATCAGCCTGATCGTCGCGGGCGGCCCGGTGCGGCGCGCGGACGGCGCGGTGATCGGCTCCGCGGCGGTCGACTTCATCAACCAGTTCAAGGTCGACTACGCGGTGATCGGCGCCTCGGCGATCGACGAGGACGGCGCGCTCCTCGACTTCGACTACCGCGAGGTGCGGGTGGCGCGGGCGATCATCGAGAACTCGCGCCAGGTAATGCTGGTCGCCGACAAGCTCAAGCTCGAGCGGACGGCGCCGATCCGCGTCGGCGAAGTGGGCGAACTCGACGTCTTCGTGACAGACGCGCTGCCGTCGCGGCGCCTGCGCGACCTCTGCGCAGCGCACAAGGTGAGCGTGGTCGAGGTCGGGGCGGACCTGCCCGAGGGGTAGTGGACGTCCGGAACGCCATGCGGTGAGTGCATGACTCAGCGTCGGAACCCGGTTGGATCTGCATCGTTGTCGGGCCGAACAGACGAGAGCGGCCGCATCGCCGCGCCGGATGCCCATCCGCACCGGCCTGTGCTGTCGCTTCCGTCGAAGACGATACGGAGATCCTGGATGAAGACTCAGCTCGCGCTCTCCGCGCTGGCCGCCGCCTTGGCGACCCCGGCCCTCGCGCAGACGACCGACTTCCGCGAGACCTCGCTGATGGCGAACGCCTTCGAGGTGCGGTCGAGCCAGATCGCCCTCGACAAGACCCGCAATCCCCGGGTTCGGGACTTCGCCCGCGAGATGATCCGCGACCACCGCGCCGCCAATGTCGCGCTGCTGGGCGGCCGCGAGAGCGTCGCGGCGGGCGGTGGCCTCGGCGGCCTCGTGGCGGCGCCCTTCGAGATCGCGGGCAGCGCGGTCGGGGCCGCCACCGGGGCCGCGGCCGGCGCCGTCTCGGGGACGCTGCAGGGCGGCCCGGTCGGCGGGATCGAGGGCGTCGGTGAGGGTGCGGCGCGCGGGGCGCGGGCGGGTGCGGACCTCGCGGGCGCGGACGTGACCACGACCGCGGCCACCGCCTCGGTGCCCCTGAGCCCCGAGCAGCAGGCGATGCTGGCGGAACTCGCCCGGACGCCCGCCGGCCCGCGCTTCGACCGGACCTACGCGCGGATCCAGGTGCAGGCGCACCGCACGGCCATCGGCATGACCCAGGCCTACCTGCAGGGTGGCCCGAACCCGGCGCTGCGCACCTACGCGGAGCAGGTGCTCCCCTCCATGCAGGAGCACCTCGCCATGGCGGAGCGCCTGCCCGGCGCCCGCTGACCGCGGCAGAGAGCGACGCATCGCGGATGGCGGGCCGGGCGGCCCGCCGTTTCGCGTCAGATCGCGACGTCGAGGCTGCTGCCGATCGTGTCCGCGTCGAAGGCGACGCCCTTGATGAGGGCGAAGACGGCCAAGCCCGGCACGAGGCCGAGATCGTGCACGGCGTGGCGCGTGAGGGAGGCGGACAGCACCGCTTCGCCGCAGGCGATCTCGACGGTGGCGTAGGGGCCGGGCGTCTCCGCCACCGCGCGCACGGTGCCGGGCAGGTGGTTGCGGGCGCTGAGGCCGCGCGGGCGCTCCAGCGCGACGAGGACGTCGCGGGCCCGCACCCGCACCCGAACGCTGCGCCCCACCGTCAGGATCAGGCGCGGGATCACCAGCGTCCCGGCCGCCCCTTCGAGCCGCGTGAGGCCGAACGCCCGGTCGTGCGACGCCACCCGCATGTCGAGGAGCGTGCCCGCCTCGCCGGCCTCCCGATCGGGCAGCAGCTCGGCGCGCCGCAGGATCGCCCCGGCGGGCCCCTGCGCCGTCACGCGTCCTCCCTCCAGCACCACGACGGTGTCGGCGAGGCGCGCGACCTCCACCACCGAGTGGCTGACATAGACGATCGGCACTCGCGCCTCGTCGCGCAGGCGCGCGAGGTAGGGCAGGATCTCGGCCTTGCGCGCGTCGTCCAGGGCCGAGAGCGGCTCGTCCATGAGCAGGAGCCGCGGGCGGGCGAGCAGCGCCCGGCCGATCGCCACGCGCTGGCGCTCGCCGCCCGAGAGACCGGCCGGCCGCCGGTCGAGGAGATCGGTCAGGCCGAGGAGATCCGCGACGCCCTCCAGGCCGGGGCCGCCCGCGCCGCGCGCGAACCAGCGCCCGAACAGCAGGTTTCGCCGCACGCTGAGATGCGGCAGCAGGCGGGCATCCTGGAAGACGTAGCCGATCCGCCGCCGATGCGCGGGGACCCGCAGGCCGGCCTGCGTGTCGAGGAGGACCGCGCCGTCCACGGCGACGCGGCCCCGCTCGGGCGTGATCAGGCCGGCGATGACGTCGACGAGGCTCGACTTGCCGGAGCCGGAGCGCCCGAACAGGGCGGTGACGCGGCCCGCGGTGTCGAAGGCGGCGTCGAGCACGAAGGCCCCGCGCCGGTGCTGCACGCTCACGCTGATCACGGGCCGAGCCGCTGCCGGGCGCGATGCGCGAGCCCCTCGGCGACGAGGAGCGCGACCATCGACACCGCCACCGAGATCAGGGTGAGGCGCGCGGCGCCGGCCTCGCCGCCGGGGACCTGGGTGAGGGCGTAGATGGCCGACGGGAGGGTCTGGGTCTCCCCCGGGATGTTGGACACGAAGGTGATGGTGGCGCCGAACTCGCCCATCGCCTTGGCGAAGGCCAGAACGGCCCCCGCCAGGATGCCCGGCATCGCCAGCGGCAGCGTCACGACGAGGAAGACCATCGCGGGCGGGGCGCCGAGGGTCGCGGCGGCCTGTTCGAGGCGCCGGTCCACCGCCTCGATCGACAGGCGCATCGCCCGCACCATCAGCGGGAACCCCATCACCGCGCAGGCCAGGGCCGCGCCGGTCCAGCGGAACGAGAACACGATCCCGATGCCGGCGAGCGCCTCGCCGAGGAGGCCACGGCGCCCGAAGGTCAGGAGCAGGAGGTAGCCCGTCACCACCGGCGGCATCACGAGCGGCAGGTGGACGAGGCCGTCGAGGAGCGCGCGGCCGCGGAACCGGCCACGGGCCAGCAGCAGGGCGACGAGGAGGCCGGGGATCAGGCTCGCCAGGGTGGCCACCGCGGCGACGCGCAGGCTGAGGCGCAGGGCGCTCCATTCGTCGGGCGAGAGGACGGGCAGGGCGGCGCTCCGGAACCGTGGGTGGGGCGCTGCCGCTCTAGCACGGATCTGGCATGGGGCCGCGGCGCGAAAAACCGATGCCGCGTGTCGAGCGCGCGCGCCGGTCCGATCAGGTTCCGGAGGGGAGCATGGCGACACCGAGCCACGACCGCGACTTCGACCTCGTGCTGCGCGGGGGGCTGCTTGCCACCGCGGCCGAGACCTTTTCGGCGGATGTCGGGATCCGGGACGGCCGGATCGCGGCGATCGGGCGGGGGCTGCGGCCCGGCGCCGAGGAGATCGACGCAAGCGGCTTCGTCGTAACGCCCGGTGGGATCGATCCGCATTGCCACATCGAGGAGCCCTCCGAGGCCGGGGGCGTGCAGGAGGAGAGCTTCGCGTCGGGCTCGGCGGCGGCGCTCGCGGGCGGCACGACCTCCTTCATCTGCTTCGTGCCCCAATGGAAGGGCCATCCGATCGCCCGGACCGCCGCGGCCTACGAGGAATCCGCCCGGTCCTCACGGACGGATTACAGCTTCCACCAGATCATCACCGATCCGACGCCGGAGGTGCTGGGCCGCGAGGTGCCGGCGCTGGTGGCGCGCGGCATCCGCAGCCTCAAGGTCTTCCTCACCTACGATCCCCTGCGACTCACCGACGGTCAGTACCTGGAGGTGCTGGCGACGGCGCGGCGGCTCGGCGCCCTCGTCACGGTGCATTGCGAGAATTTCGACGCGATCGGCTGGCGGATCCGCGCGCTGCTGGCGGCGGGACGCACCGACCCGCTCCAGCACGCCTGGGCGCGCCCGCCGGTGGTGGAGCGCGAGGCGACCCACCGCGCCATCGCCCTCGCCGAACTCGTCGACCAGCCGATCCAGATCTTCCACGTCTCCTGCGAGGAGGCCGCCGAGGAGATCGCCCGGGCCCGGGCACGGGGCGTGAAGGTCTGGGGCGAGACCTGCCCGCAATACCTGACGCTCTCGACCGAGGACCTCGCGCGCCCGGATTTCGAGGGCGCGAAGGTGGTGTGCTCTCCGGCCCTGCGGGCGCCGGCCGAGCACGAGCGGATCTGGGCGCGGATCGCAGACGGAACCCTCGATATCGTCTCCTCGGACCATTGCGGCTTCTCCTTCGCGACGGCCAAGCGCGATCCCGGGAGCAGCGGCTACGGGCAGGGTGGGGCGGTGGCGCGGGAGGACGGGAGGCCCGCCTTCAACGCCATCCCGAACGGGGTGCCGGGGATCGAGACTCGGCTGCCGGTCCTGTTCTCGGAGGGCGTCTCGAAGGGGCGGATCGACCTGCCAACCTTCGTGCGGCTCACCTCGGCGAATGCCGCGCGGCTGTTCGGCCTGGAGGACCGCAAGGGGACGCTGGCGCCGGGCGCGGATGCCGACCTCGTCCTGTGGAACCCGTCCGCGGAGCGGCGGATCGCCAACGCGGCCCTGCACCACGCCATCGACTACACGCCCTGGGAGGGGCTGGCGGTGACGGGCTGGCCGGAGATCGTGATCCGGCGCGGCGAGGTCGCGATGCGCGACGGCGCAGTGCTGGCCGCGCCGGGCACGGGCCGCTTCCTCGCGCGGGGCCCGTACCCGCTGGTGAGGCCGACCGGGCGGGTGCCGGACGGGTTCGACGCGGCGGCGGTGCTCGGTGCTGCAACGGCATCGTGAACACCGGTCCGGCGTCGCAAGGCTCAATCGACGCCAACGACGCCGAATACCGAAAGATCTCTTCAGCGGGGCGAGGGCGAGATACAGCACAGACCGCGCCGCTGGCAGACAAACCACCTCCTCATGCTGATGTGCGACCGCAGGGAGCCTCGAAGCACTCCGGAACAGCTCGTCCGAGACGCCATTCTCCTGGATCAATGTTCCGGAGTGCTTCGAGGCTCGCTTCGCGAGCACCTCAGCATGAGGAGTGGAGTGTCTTCCAGGTCCGTTCAGCCGGTGAAACGGACGCGCTCTGCGCACGCCCCTCCTCCCGGGACAGTCGTCTCTGGCGAGAGGTCGATACGGACGGCCCGCCCGCTCACAAGCGCCCGGCCGCCCAGCGCTCCGCGTCGGGCAATTGCCCGAGCAGGGCCAGCCCGTGCGCGATGGATTCGAACTGGTCGGAACTCGCCACCGCCGCAGCCCCGAACCGCGCCTCGAACAGCCCGCGGATCGCCGGCACCAGGGAGGTGCCCCCGGTGAGGAAGACCCGGTCGATCGCCGCCGCGGTGACGCCCGCCGCGGCCAGCGCCTGGTCCACCGCCGCGGCGATCCGCTCCACGTCGGGCGCGATGAGGGCCTCAAAGGCCGCCCGGGTGAGCGAGCCGCGGATGTCGATCCCGGTCTCCGGGCCGCGGAACCGGAACGCGGCCTCCTCCCGCGACGACAGGGCGATCTTCGTCTCGGAGACGGCCCGGTAGAGCGCGAAGCCGAGGTCGTTCTCGATGAGGGCGACGAAGTCCTCCAGCGGCGCCGGGTCGTCGGCGACGCGGGCGAGGTCGCGCAGGTCCTGGAGATCGCCCGACATCTTCATCATCGCGAGCTGATGCCAGCGCGACAGGTTGGCGTAGTAGTGCGAGGGCAGGGGCAGCACCTTGCCGCCCATCGACCGGTAGGTGCCGCCCTTGCCGAGATGCGGCGCCACCAGGTGGTCGACGATGCGGGCATCGAAGGCGTCGCCCGCGATCCCGACACCGGCATGGCCGAGCGGGACGGCGTCGAGACGGCCGTCGGTCCCGCGGGAGAAGCGCATCACCGAGAAGTCGCTGGTGCCGCCGCCGAAATCGCCGATCAGCACCGTCGCCGAGCCCTCCAGGCGCCGCGCGTAATAGAAGGCCGCCCCCACCGGCTCGTAGGCGGTGAGCGCGCCCTCCGCCCCGAGCTTGCCGAAGGCGGCGCCGTAGCGGCGCATGGCCAGGGTCTCGTCCGGATTCTGCCCGACGAAGCGGACCGGGCGGCCGATCACGACCCGCCCGCCCGCCAGATCGAGCGCGCCGCCCGCGTCGCGCAGAACCGTGCGCAGGAAGGTGGCGAGCAGGTCCTCGAACTGGAACCGGTCGCGGAAGATCCGGGTCTCCCGAAAGGCGCCGCTCGCCGCGAAGCTCTTGAAGGACTGGATGAAGCGCAGCCCGAGCGCGCCCTCCAGGAAGGCATCGACCGCGAAGGGACCGCCCGCCACGCGGGTGACCGCGGCGGCCCCGCGACCCTCCTGCCAGAAGGCGAGCGCCGAGAGGTAGGTGCGGAGCGTCGCGTCCCCGTGCCGGAACGTGACCGCCTCGACGCGGCCCTCGGCGTCCGCGAGGGCGACGACGGTATTGGTGGTGCCGAAATCGATCCCGATGGCGGGCGGACGGGACATCGGGGCGGCTCCGGAGAAGGCACGAGTCGGGCCCGCGCGTCGGGCGCGGGCAGGCGAGTCGCTGGCGGGGTGGGGGCGGTGCTCTTCCTCCGGCAGCGTTCGCCCGTCAAGCCCGGCCTCTCACGCCGTGAGCCGGGCGACCTCGCGGCGCAGGACCGGGAGCAGCTCCGCCTCGAACCAGGGGTTCCGGCGCAGCCAGCCGGAGTTGCGCCAGGACGGATGGGGCAGGGGCAGGACGCGGGGCCGACGGGGCTCCGCGAAGAGCTCGCGCCAGCGCGCCACCGTGCCGGTGAGGCCGTCCGGCGAGCGGCCGAGGTGCCACGCCTGCGCGTACTGGCCGATCACCAGGATCAGGTCGAGGGCGGGCAGGCCGACCAGCAGCGGCCGTCGCCAGGTCTCGGCGCATTCGCGGCGCGGCGGCAGGTCGCCGCCCTTCGCGTCGTGGCCCGGGAAGCAGGCGCCCATGGGCAGGATCGCGACCCGGGACGGGTCGTAGAAGTTCGCCTCGTCGAGGCCGAGCCAGGCGCGCAGCCGCGTGCCCGAGGGGTCCTGGAACGGCCGGCCGCTGCGGAAGGCGCGATGGCCCGGCGCCTGGCTGGCGATGCAGAGCCGCGCCGCGGCGCTGCCCTGGACGATCGGGCGCGGCTCCACGGGAAGCGGTGGGCCGGACCGCGGCGCGTCGCGGCAGAGGCGGCAGGCCCGCAGGGAAGCGGCGGTCGCGTCGAAGTCGCTCATTGGGCGGGACGGGCACAGCCATGAAAAAAGCCAGCGCGGCCGGGGCCGCGCTGGGGGAAGTCTCGAAACGTCTGGTGTCTCGACCCTAGCCGCGCCGCAGCGCGGCCGAGGTGCGCTGTCACACACCGCGCAGGGCGGAGAGGTCGAGGGGCAGCGAGCGCAGCCGCTGGCCCGTCGCCGCGAAGATCGCGTTCGCGATCGCCGGGGCGAGAACCGGGACGCCCGGCTCGCCAATGCCGGTCGGCGCCTCGGAGGAGGGCACGATGTGGACCTCCACCTTCGGCATCTCGCTCATCCGGGTCGGCTCGTAGGCGTCGAAGTTCTTCTCCTGCACGATTCCGTCCTTGAAGGTGATGCGGTTGCGCAGCACCGCCGAGAGCGCGAAGCCGACCGCGCCCTCGACCTGCGCCCGGATCACGTCCGGGTTCACCGGCACGCCCACGTCGACCGCCGCGACGATGCGGTTGACCTTCACCTTGCCGGCCTCGGCCGTGACGTCGGCCACCATCGCCACGTAGGAGCCGAAGGATTCGTGCGCGGCGACGCCGAGGCCCTGGCCGGGCTTGCCCTGGCGCCCGCTCCAGCCGGCCTTCTCGGCCGCGAGGCGCAGGGCCGCCGACAGGCGCGGCGCCTTCTCCAGCAGGCCCAGCCGGTACGCGACCGGGTCCTTGCCGGCCGCGTGGGCGATCTCGTCGATGAACACCTCCATGGCCTGGGCGGTGTGGGAGTGGCCGACCGAGCGCCACCACAGCACCGGCACCGCGTCGCGCACGTTGTGCACCTCGAAGCGGTAGGCCGGCAGCGCGTAGGGTGTGTCGGCCGCGCCCTCGACGGTGGTGGCGTCGACGCCGTCCTTCACCAGCATCGCCTCCATGGGCGTGCCGATCAGGATCGACTTGCCGACGATGGTGTGCTCCCAGCCGGCGATGCGGCCCTGAGCGTCGATCCCGGCGCGAACGCGATGGAAGGCCGCCGGCCGGTAGTAGCCGCCGGTGATGTCGTCCTCGCGGGTCCAGACGAGGTGGACCGGCCGGGTCTCGCCGGTGGCCTTCAGGATCGCGGCGGCCTCCGCGATGTAGTCGGCCGAGCTGGTCGCCCGGCGCCCGAAGGAGCCGCCGGCCCAGACGGTGTTGATGCGGATCTTGTCGGGCGTCGTCCCGAGGATCTGCGCCGCCACCACCTGCTCGATGGTCTGGAACTGCGAGCCGGCATGGATGAGGTAGCCGCCGTCGGCGGATTTCTCGATGGTCGCGTTCAGCACCTCCATCGGCGCATGGGCCAGGAACGGGAAGGCGAACTCCGCCTCCAGCACCTTGGCCGCACCCTTGATGCCCGATGCGGCGTCGCCCGCCTTGGCGGCGACGAGGCCGGGCGTGGCGGCGAGCGCCTTGTACTCGGCGAGCTGCCGGTCGGAGGAGCGGGTCTCGGCGACGCTCTCGTCCCAGGTCAGCGCCAGGGCCTCGCGCCCCTTCATCGCCGACCACGTGTCGCGGGCGATGACGGCGACGCCCATCGGAATGCGCACGACGTCGATCACGCCCTTGACCTTGCGGGCGGCTCCATCGTCGAGGGTCTTCAGCACCGCTCCGAAGCGGGGAGGCCGGGCAACGACGGCGGTGACCTGGTCGGGGCGCCGGATGTCGAGGGCGTAGACCGCGCTGCCGTTGGTCTTGATTCCGGAATCGAGGCGCGGGAGCGCGGACCCGATCAGCGTCCAGTCCTTCGGATCCTTGAGGCGCGGAGTCTCGGGCACCGGCTGGGCGGCGGCCGCGGCCGCGAAGCGGCCGAACCGCGCCTCCTGGCCGGACGCCGCGTGGCGGATCACGCCCTTCTGGACGGTGATCTCGCCGGCCGGCACCTTCCACTCGGCCGCCGCCGAGGCGACCAGCATGGCGCGGGCGGCGGCGCCGGCCTTGCGCAGCTGGATCCAGGAATTCGCCACCGCCGTGGACCCGCCCGTGCCCTGGATCGGACCGAAGGCGGTGTTGTTGTAGAGCGAAGCATCCGCGGGCGCGAAGGCGGTGCGGACCTGCGCCCAGTCGGCGTCGAGCTCCTCGGCCAGGATCGTGGCGAGGCCGGTGGTGTTGCCCTGGCCCATATCCAGGTGCTTGATCACCACCGTGACGCTGTCGTCGGCGGCGATGCGCACGAAGGCGTTCGGCCGGGTGGGGACCTTGGAGAGGTCGGGTCCCTCGGCGGCGCGGGCGGGCATGCCGCGCAGGTCCAGGGAGAATCCGATCACGAGGGCGCCGCCCGCGGCCGCGCCGCCGGTTAGGAAGGCGCGGCGCGAGGTCGCGAGAGAGCGCTTGGCGCTCAGAGCGTGGAACATGGGGAACCTCCCGGCGATCAGGCGAGGGCGCGGGCGGCGTCGTGGATCGCCGCCCGGATGCGCTGGTAGGTGCCGCAGCGGCAGATATTGCCGTCCATGGCGCCGTCGATATCCGCGTCGGTCGGGGTCTTGTTCTCGGAGAGGAGCCCGATCGCCGACATGATCTGGCCCGACTGGCAGTAGCCGCACTGCACCACGTCGAGACTGCGCCACGCGGCCTGCACGGCCTCCGCGACCTTGCCCGTGACCCCCTCGATGGTGGTGATCTTGGCGTCCTGGAGGTCGCCGACGCGGACCTGACAGGAGCGGGTCGGCTGGCCATCGATATGCACCGTGCAGGCGCCGCACTGGGCGATGCCGCAGCCATACTTGGTACCGGTAAGGTTCAGGTGGTCGCGGATCGCCCAGAGGAGCGACATCTCGGGATCGGCATCGACCTCGATGGTCCTGCCGTTGACGGTGAGCTTCGGCATCGCGCGCTCCGACGATACTCTGGAGAAGTTCCAGCGAGGCTGGTGTGCCGCGTCACCTGCCACGCGCGCAAGCGCGGCGTTTGTGCGCTGCCGCACATGCGCGGGGAGCGTGCAATGGCGTCCGAACCCACGATCGCCGCGCATTCGCGCGATCAGGGAAGGGCAACCTTAATGATTTTCCGCAAGCCTCCGATCCGGATACCGGCAGGCCGGAGCGGCGCGTCCCAAACCCATGTCCGAAGTCACGGCGCAGATGGTTCGGCAAGGGCGCGGCCCGAGCGCGGAGGAGGCGGCCCGCCGCCGCCAGCTCGCCCGCGACGTGCGCTCGGCCCGCGAGCGCCTGACGTCGTCGATCGGGCTGGAGCGGGCCTTCGACTACGAGCTGCTGCGGATCTTCGCGCAGTACCGGATCGGCGCCTTCCTGCCGCTGGTCCTGCTGGCGCTCTGCGTCGCGGCCGCGTCCAGCTTCTGGCTGCCCCTCGTCGCCAGCATCGTGTGGTTCTGCGGCGGCCTGACCGGCATCGGCGCCGCGACCGTGGTCGCGCGGCGCTTCCTGCACCAGGAGCCGGATTCGATCGCGCTCCGGCCGTGGCGGCGGCGGGCGGCGATCGGCGAGGTGGTGCAGAGCAGCTTCTGGGCGCTGCTGGCGCTGCTGCCCTTCTCGGCGGACGGGTCGAACGCCCGCACCTTCGTGCTGTTCGTGCTGGTGATCGTGGCGGCGGTGACCACCATGCTCGCCGCCACCGTGCCGCTCGCCGCGGCGGCCGGGCTCGTGCCGCTCAGCCTCGCCACTCTTTGCCTGCTCGCGACAGTGCGGGGCTTCGAATCGGCCCTGCTCGTCGGCATCGCGGTGGGGGCGCAGGTCTTCTTCCTCGTCCTCTCGCAGCACCTCTACCGCTCGACGGTCGCGGCCCTGCAATCCCGCGCCGAGAAGGACGCCATCTTCGGCGAGCTCGAACAGGCGAAGGCCAATTCCGACGAGGCCCGTCGCCGGGCCGAGGAGGCGAACCTCGCCAAGTCGCGCTTCCTCGCCACCATGAGTCACGAGCTGCGCACGCCGCTCAACGCGATCCTGGGCTTCTCGGAGGTGATGAAGAACGAGGTCTTCGGCCCCCACGCCTCGCCCTCCTACCAGGAATACTCCAACGACATCCACGAGAGCGGGCTGCACCTCCTCAACCTGATCAACGAGATCCTGGACCTCTCGCGCATCGAGGCCGGACGCTACGAACTCAACGAGGAGGCGGTCCAGCTCGCCTACGTGACGGAGGAGTGCCGCCACATGATGGCGCTGCGGGCGCGGGCGAAGAACCAGACCTTCCGCGAACTGGTCGACCCCTCGCTGCCCCGGCTCTGGGCCGACGAGCGCGCCCTGCGCCAGATCGTTCTCAACCTCCTGTCGAACGCCATCAAGTTCACGCCGCCGGGCGGCGAGATCACCATCAAGGTCGGCTGGACCTCGTCGGGTGGGCAGTACGTCAGCATCAAGGATACGGGGCCCGGCATCCCCGAGGACGAGATCCCGACCGTGATGTCCTCCTTCGGCCGCGGCTCGCTGGCGATCAAGACGGCCGAGCAGGGATCGGGTCTCGGGCTGCCGATCGTGAAGGGCCTCGTCGACCTCCATGGCGGCGGCTTCCAGCTCAAGTCGAAGCCGCGGGAAGGCACCGAGGTCATCGTGACGCTCCCCGCCACGCGGGTGATGGATGCGCTGCCTCCCGTCGACGTCGGCGAGGACCGCCCGCCGACGCGTCCGGCCCGCGCGGCCTGACGTCGGACCCGGGCAAGCATCACCTCTCGAGCCATCGCTGTCGGGCGCCGTCGCGGCGGCGATGACCCTGCGTGGCCCCGCCGCTCGCGCGCGGACGGCGGAAGAGCAGCGCCGAGACGCCCACCTCCACGCCATGACGCACCCTGTCTATCATCGTTACCGGCAAATTACGCCGACCAAGGCCGGTGACTTGCAAGCAACATCTTGATGGAGCATGAATGAGGAGAGCGGGCCGATTCGAGCCGCAAGTCTTGATTTGGGCGGGAGGAAACAATGACGCTGACGCCGTGGTCCAACCTGATCGTCAACCAGGGCGTGCATTATTGGAGGCCCACCGCCAACGGAAGCATCAACCCCATTTATGGATTCGGAACAACATCTCTCAATCAGTATAATAGTTCTGGCGACAATCAAGTTAACTTCTCTCTCCGTGGACAGGGCTATCTCGGACTATTCGATGAGACGCCAACAACCGTTGCGTCCTACACGACGAATACGAGTGTGCTGGGGGCCGGGGCCGGCGTCTTGTTGTTCGGCTCGGCCACCAACTCGGCCGGTCCGATCCCGGGAGGCGTGTTCTTCTTCAGCGAAACCGCTGCCGGATCGAACACCTACAACATCAATTATCAGCGGTTCACGTACGCGACGGCGGCGATCCCGGCGAGCGGACCAGCCGTGACGCTCACGGGCAGTCAGAGCACGCTCGCGTCGAACATCAGCAACGTCACGAGCTACGACTGGGATTTCACGAATTCGAGCTTCATCCTGGGTTACGAGACGACGGCCCCGGGCGCCACCACCAAGACCATCGTCATGCAGGGCTTCGCGCCGAATGGTGCGGCCCTCGGCCCGGCCGTCAACGTCGCGACGCTGCCCGTCGGAACGTCCTGGGCCGTCAGGGCGAATTCAAGCACCGCCAGCACGCTGCTCGTCGAAGACAACAGCGCGACGCTTGCCTCCGTCGTCTTTAAGAACTTCGACATGGCGTCCGGGACGCTGTCCACGATCGGCACCATCCACACGAACCTGCACGATATTACCGCACTTCCCTACTCACTGAACTTGGCCAACAAGGTGTTCGCTTTCGGCGGAACCGACGTCAACGGCAACGCCAAGATCGAGTTCGACACCATTGATAGTTCCTACAACGTGATCGCAACCAGTTCCGTCACCCTCGCCGGGGCCACCCCGACGACGCGGATCATGGAGACGACCCTTCCGAACAACAGCGGGGGCATCTTCTCCTATGTCGACCCGAACGACAGCAGCCTCCACCTGGTTCAGGTCGATGGGAACAGCGCGGTCCTTCAGAACCTGACCGTCGGACAAGCCAGCTCGGTCGATCGCGTGCGATCCTTCGGCGACGGCCGGGTGGAGGTCGAGTGGCGCACGACGGTGTCGGGGGCGCAGAACGAGGTGCACGTCGCCATCTTCGACACGCGGACGTCCGGCATCTCGACGACGGGCGGGAGCGGCAGCGACGACATCGCCGGGACGCCCTTCGACGATTCGATCAGCGGAGGGGCCGGCGACGATCGCATCGCGGCCAGCACCGGGTCGGACAGCCTCGATGGCGGCGCGGGCAGCGACACCGTCATCCTGCCCTTCGCGTTGTCAGCGGCCCGATTCTCCTACGATCTCAGCGGCCACGTCATCGTGGACGGCCCCGGAACGCACGCCGTGCTGTCCAACTTCGAGACCTTCCAGTTCCAGGACGGGCTCGCGCATCCCTGGCTGATGTCGCCGGTCAGCCTGCAGGATTTCGGCCTGAGCGAGGGGTGGGGCTCCGCGAACAACCCGCGCCGGCTGGCCGACGTGGACCTCACCGGCAGCGCCGACTATCTCGGCTTCGGCGCCGAGTACACCTTCGTGTCCAATGGCATCACTGGCGCGGACGGCAGCGGGAACACGGGCCCGGGCTTCACCGCGCCGGCGGCGGTGATCCACGATTTCGGCACCAACGAGGGCTACACCGCCCAGGCCCAGCGCGGCGCCGCCAATACCGGCTACGGCGTCGCCGCCACCATCTACGGCCAGGGTTTCGCGGGCATCTACTGGTACGGCGCCACCGCCAGATCGGCGCATACCGATGCGGCGGGTAAGACGTATTACACCTTGACCTACGACAGCACTCCGCATTTCTACGCCAATTTCGGCACCCAGCAGGGCTGGACCCCGCACAACGGCTTCCAGGTCCTCAAGACCAGCAGGGCCGACACCTACGCCTCCATCCTCGGCTTCGGCAACGACGGCATCGTGGTCGGCGGCCAGGCCTTCGCCCCGGGCGCCGACGCCTCCCAGGTCACCGTGCTGCCGGCGAGCATCGGCAACAACGCCGGCTGGGACCAACTCACGGACGTGCGCACCTTCCTCGACAGCGACGGCGGCATCGTCGACCTCAACCACGACGGCGTCGCCGACTTCATCGGCATGGGCCCGCAGGGCACCGTCTTCGCCTACGGCCAGGAGGATCCCTCCAGCCACCAGTACACGCTCGGCCCGGTCCAGACCGCCACCTTCGGCGGCGGCAGCACCGACCTCGGCCGGGCGCAGGGCTGGACCGACCAGAATACTCAGCGGCTGATCGTGCACGACGCGGTGACGGGCTACGACGACATCCTGGCCTTCGGGGCGGCGGGCGTGTTCGTGGCCGAGGGGCAGGACCCGGCGAGCCACGGCGGCCAGCCCTTCGGGGCGCTGCACCTCGCCATCGCGGATTTCGGCTCGAACCAGGGCTGGTCGAACGCGCAGACACCGCGGCTGGTGGGGGACGTGAACGGGGACGGGACGCCGGACATCGTGGGGTTCGGGGCCTCGTCGACCTTCGTGGCGCTGGGCTCGCGGGACGCCTCCGGTCACCTGAGCTTCACGATGGACCCGACGAAGCAGATCAACGACTTCGGCTACCAGGAGGGCTGGGACAGCGCCACGACGGTGCGGGCGCTGGCGGACGTGGACGGGTCGGGGCACCAGAGCCTGGTGCTGAGCGGCTACGCGGGAACGCAGGCCTGGCATCTCGCCTGAGCGAGCCATCCCCGCGAAGGACCGGCGGCTGGCCCGTCCTCCCCCGCCCGCAGCGCCGGCGCGGGGCCGCCGGCCCTTGCCCCCTTGACGAGTCCGCCGAGTGTCGGCCGGCGGTTCCGTCCGGGAGATGCGGAAGCGTGTAAGGATCGGCTCAGCACTTGGGAGGCAGGAGGGCAGCCGGATGATCACGCTCCATCACTGCGTCGGCGCACGATCGTTCCGGCCGCTCTGGATGCTGGAGGAACTGGGGCTGGCCTACGACCTCGCCATGCTCCCGTTCCCGCCGCGGGCCCACCGCAAGGATTACTTCGCCGTCAACCCGCTCGGCACGATCCCGGCCTTCCGGGACGGCGACACGGTCATGACGGAATCGGCGGCGATCTGCGAATACCTCGCCGCCCGCCACAGCCCCGGCGTGCTCGGCGTGCGCCCGGAGGAGGCGGAGTACGCGGCCTACGTGAACGCGCTCCATTTCGGAGAGGCGACCCTGACCTTCCCGCAGACGCTGGTGCTGCGCTACGGGCGCTTCGAGCCGCCGGAGCGGCGGCTGCCCCAGGTGGCTGAGGATTACGCCCGCTGGTTCGGGTCGCGGCTGCGCGCCTTCGGCACCCTCTTCGGGGACCGGACCTACGCCGCGGCGGGCCGTTTCACGGCAGCCGATATCAGCCTCGGCTACGCGCTGATGCTGGCCGAGTTCGCGGGGCTCGGCGAGCAGGTGCCCGATGTTGCGCGGGCCTACTGGGCGCTCCTGCAGGAGCGGCCGGGCTACCGGCGGGCCCTCGCGGCCGAGCGGGACGCCGCCCTGGCGCAGGGCGTCTCGCCGGTCCCGTCCCCGCTCGGCGGCTGAGGGCTCAGGTCCCGAGCATCTGGCCGAGACGCACGCCGCCCTCGCGGGCGAAGGCGCCGGCCGTCATCTTCGCCCCGCCCTCCGGCTTAAGCCGGAGCATCTCGATGCGGCCGCCCTGGGCCGCGACGGTGATCGAATCGTCACCGACCGCGACGACCTCTCCGGGCGTCCCCTTGACGTCGCCGATCCGGCCGATCCGGTGCAGGCGGCTGTCGAAGATCTGAAGCTTGCGGCCGTCGAGGGTGGTCCAGGCGCCGGGGGCCGGGTTGGCCGCGCGGATCACCCCGTAGAGGTGGTCCGCATGCGCGTCCCAGTGCAGCCGCGCGGCCTTGGCCGAGAACCAACCCTCGTAGCTCGCCTGCGCCTCGTCCTGCGCGACCTCCCGGTGGCGCCCGGCCGCGACGAGGTCGGCGGCCTCCAGCAGGGCGGCGACGCCCATCGGGAACAGCCGCCCGAAATAGACGTCCCCGATCGTGTCGTCCGGCCCGATCTCGCAGGTTTTCTGGAGGATGACCGGCCCCTCGTCGAGGCCGTCGGTCGGGCGGAAGATGGTTAATCCGGTCCGCGTCTCGCCCTTGGCGATCAGCCAGTTGATCGAGGAGGGGCCGCGATAGCGCGGCAGCAGCGAGGGGTGGTATTGGATGGTCCCGTGGCGCGGGATGGTCACGAAGTCCTGCGGCGCGAATTGCAGCACGTAGGCCATCACGCCGAGATCGACCTCCAGCGCCCGCAGCGTGTCGGCGGCGTCGACGCATTTCAGGCTCGGGAACTGGAAGACGGGCAGATGCCGCTCGCGCGCCGCCTGCGTCAGGGCGTCGGGCTTCGCACCCTCGCGGTCCGGCGCGCAGAACACGCCGGCGACCGTATCGCCCCGCTTCAGGAAGGCGTCGAGCACCGCCCTGCCGAAATCCTGCTGACCGATCAGTGCGATGCGCATGCTGGCCTCCTTCGGAAGCCCGGCGCGCAGGCTCCCGTTCGGCTGCCCGGGCGGGCGCCGTGGTTCCGGGTGCGGGAGGCGCCCAGCCGTGCCGGGCGCCGTGGTCGCGGGGAGAGGGTTACTCGGCGGCGATCTTCGGGACGTCGCCGATCGCGCCGGAGGCGGCGACGTCGAGCCGCCGCTCCTCGCCGTAGCCCAGCACGTCGCGCAGCACCTCCTCGGTGTGCTCGCCGAGGAGCGGCGAGCGCTTCACCTCGGTGGGGCTGTCCGAGAGCTTGATCGGGTTGCCGACGGTCAGATAGGGGCCGCGCACCGGGTGCTCGACCTCGACGATCGTGCCGGTCGCCCGCAGCGACGGCTCCTCGGCCAGTTCCCGCATCGACAGGATCGGGCCGCAGGGAATCTCGTCGCGGTTGAGGATCTCCATCGCCTCGAACTTGGTCTTCGTCATCGTCCAGCGCTCGATGCGCTCGAAGATCTGGTTGAGGCGGGGCAGGCGGGCGGCCGGCTTGGCGTAATCGGGATGGGTCTTCCAGTCCGGCTCGCCGATCACGTCGCAGATCTTCTCCCAGACCGGGGCCTGCGTGATGAAGTACAGGTAGGCGTTCGGGTCGGTCTCCCATCCCTTGCACTTGAGGATGCGGCCCGGCTGGCCGCCCCCGGAATCGTTGCCGGCGCGCGGCACCGCGTCGCCGAAGGGCACGCCCTCGCCGAACTGGCTGTACTCCTTGAGCGGGCCGTGGCTCAGGCGCTGCTGGTCGCGCAGCTTCACCCGGCAGAGATTGAGCACCCCGTCCTGCATCGCGCAGGCGACCCGCTGCCCGCGGCCGGTCTGGGTGCGCTGGAAGAGCGCCGTGACGATGCCGAGGGCGAGGTGGAGGCCGGTGCCGGAATCCCCGATCTGCGCCCCCGTCACCAGCGGGATCCCGTCCCGGAAGCCCGTCGTCGAGGCGGCGCCGCCCGCGCACTGCGCCACGTTCTCGTAGACCTTGCACTCCTCGTAGGGGCCGGGGCCGAATCCCTTCACGGAGGCGACGATCATGCGGGGGTTCAGGGCCTGGATCCGCTCCCAGGTGAGGCCCATCCGGTCGAGCGCGCCGGGAGCGAAATTCTCGACCAGCACGTCGCAGGCCCGCACGAGATCCTCCAGCACTTCCATGCCGCGCCGGTTCTTCGTGTCGAGGGTGATGGAGCGCTTGTTCGCGTTCAACATCGTGAAGTACAGGCTGTCGGCGTCCGGCACGTCCTGCAGCTGGGTCCGCGTGATGTCGCCGACGCCCGGCCGCTCGACCTTGATGACGTCGGCTCCGAACCACGCGAGGAGCTGCGTGCAGGTCGGTCCGGACTGGACATGCGTGAAATCGAGGATGCGCACGCCTGCGAGTGCCTGGGTCATGGGATCGTCTTCACTGTGAGCGGTTGCGGGGCCGGCCGGGGCCGGTGGGGACGGCCCGGGCCGCGTCGGGCGCGATCCGGGCTCCTCCGGGTGTCTCGCGGGGGATCGCGCGCATTCGGGTGGGCACCGTGAGGCCGGGCCGGCACCGCCGGGTGCCGGTCGACGCCGCGGCCGAGATCAACCTGTGCGGTCTCACCATCGGGCGCCTCCTCGCTCACGCCGCCACTCTGCCGGGGCACCGCCTCGCGGGCCACAAGGCCCCGGGGCGGGCTCCCGGAAGGAGCCGATCGACCGGCTCCCCGTCGCGTCGGTGTTCAAAATTTGGCATACCAGATACCATGTGTCAAACAAGCGTCCGTCTGCCGGGAGGGCTCCTCGATGCTCCGCGACGCGTCCGACCCCGCACCGACGCCCTACGGCCCGTGGAATCCGGGCCTCCAGTCGGCGCTGCCGCGGACCTTCCTGCCGCTCGCGACGGTGTTCCGGCCCGAGAACGTCGCGACCTCCCTGCGTGAGGCGGAGGATCTGGCGGGCGTCTGCGGGCTGCCGGCGCAGGACCTCGTCTGCTTCCGGCCCGAGCGACTAGCGGTGCACGAGGTTTTGGTGCGCGTCACGGCCGACCTCAGCGTCCCGGCCGGCGAGGAATACGCCGATCTCGGCGTGAATTTCCGCCGCATGACGGAGCGGATCCTCACGACGGCGATCCGGCCGCGCCTCGACGACCTCGCGGAGTCCCACCGGGACCTGACTCTCCGGGCCGTCGCCGCGATCGACCGCGACCTCGACGCGATCTTCGCGCCGTCCGCGGCGGCGGCGGCGGGATGGCCCCGGCGGTTTCGGCTCGGGCGGCGGCCCGCGCCTGCCCTTACGGAAACGGTTGAGGAGCGGGCGCTGCGCCTCCTCGCCGATCCTCCGGAGGGGAACGCGGACGCCTTGGCGAGCGCGGCGCGCGCGGCGCTGGCCCGGGCCGTGGCGGCGATCCTGCGCCAGCGGGGCCGCCTGATGCGGGACCGCGCCCTGATCGGGCGGATCGCCGCGCCGCTCCTGGTGAACGATTACGGCAGCCGGGAGATCGGGCGGCGCCTCGATCCCTGGTTCCGCGACGCGGCGGCCCGCGAGGGCTACCGGCTGCTGCCCCCGCAGCCCCGCCCGGTCGTGATGAACGTGAAGGGCGCCTCCGCGGCCGGCAAGAGCACGATGCGGCCCCTGCAGCGGGCGCTGGCCGGCCGCATCGGCGCGGATTGGTCGGATTTCGCGCTGATCAGCCCCGACATCTGGCGCAAGTTCCTGCTCGACTACGCCGCCCTCGGGCCGGCGCGGCGCTACGCCGGCACGCTGACCGGCCACGAGGTCGAGATCGTCAACACCAAGCTCGACCACTACATGGCGGCCAAGGCCGGTGAGGGGCGGATGTCGCACCTGCTGATCGACCGCTTCCGGTTCGGCAGCTTCGCGGCGGAGTCCCGGGAGGAGGACGGCAGCCAGCTCCTGACTCGCTTCGGCGACCGCGTCTACATGCTGTTCATGATCACGCCGCCGGACGCTACCGTGGAGCGGGCGTGGCTGCGGGGCGAGCGCTTCGGCCGCTACAAGGCCGTGGACGACCTCCTCGCCCACAACGTCGAGGCCTTCACGGGCATGCCGCGGCTGTTCTTCACCTGGAGCCTCAGGCCGCACCGCCGCGTGCACACCGAGTTCCTGGACAACAGCGTGCCTCGGGATTGCCGGCCGCGCACCGTCGCCTTCGGCTGGAACGGCGAGATGACCATCCTCGACCCGGGCCGCCTCCTCGACATCGAGCGGTTCCGCCGGATCAATGTCGGGGCGAACGCCCCGGTCGAGGTCTATCCCGGCCCGGACGCCATGGCGCCGGCGGGCAATACCGGGTTCCTGCGCCAATGCGCGCGGCAGATGCGGCGCCTGTGCTTCGCCGAGGCCGCGACCGGGCGCGTCTACGCCCGTTTCGAGGGACGCCGGCTCGCCTGCGCGGATCGTCCGGCCCTCCTGCGGGCGCTCTCGGACCCGGACACCCGCGCCGCCCTGGCGGCCGTCGCCGAGGGCCCGCCCGAACACTGCCCCGACGGGGCCGTGCGGGAGCTGCTGTCCCGCGCCGACACCCACACGCTGGGGGCCTGGGGCCCGCCCGAGCCCTGACGGCCGGCCTCCAGGAACACCCGCCCGCGCGGGGACGTTGGGGCGTCGCCAGCGCCGCGCCATCGGCAGGATCCGCGGCGGTGAGACCGGAGGAGATGGACATGGCGGGTGGAACTCAGGCCGGCGGCGCACGCAGCCGGGGGCCGCAGGGCGGCGAGAGCCTCTACGACCAGGCGACCAGCGCGGCGCGCAACCTCGCCGACCAGGCGTCCGACCAGTGGGACGACGTCTCGCAGCGCGGCTCCCACTACGTCCGGCGCGGTCGCGAGGCCGTGGGCGAGGTCGATGCCACGACTCTGACGGGCTGGTTCGTGGCCGGTGCCATCGGGTTCGGCCTCGCCTGGCTGATGTTCGGCCAGCGCTCGGTGTCGGGCGACGACGTGGCCCGGAGGATGAGCCAGAGCAGCGATCGCTACCGCTGAGCATGAACCCGAACCCTTCCCCCCATGCGCGGGAAGGGTTCGCGGGCGGCTCGGGACGCGGTCGCCCGCCTAAGCGCCGCTCCGCTCCTCGCCCAGAGACAGCGTCACCAGCATCACCTCCGGGTCGGAGGGGTCCGTGCGCACGGTGAAGCCGAGCTTCCGGCACATGGCCAGCATGGTGGTGTTCTCGCGCAGCACCTGCCCCTCGACGCAGCGGATGCCGTCGGCCCGGGCCCAGTCCAGCATCAGGCTCATCAGCGCCCAGCCGAGCCCGATCCCCTTGAGATCCGAGCGGATCATGATGGCGTACTCGCCGGTCTCGTGGTTCGCATCCGCGTGGAGGCGCACCGCCCCCATCATCGTCCCGTCCCCCTCGTCGAGGGCCACGAAGGCGATCGCCCGGGCGTAGTCGAGCTGGGTCAGGCGCGCCAGGAAGGCGTGGCTGAAGTCGCGCACGGGCGCGAAGAACCGCAGGCGCAGATCCGTCTCGCTGACGTTGCGGAAGAACGCCGCGAACAATCTCTCGTCCTCCGGCCGGACAGGGCGGATGAAGACCCGGTGGGCGTCGAGGGTGATGTGCCGCTCCCACTCGGTCGGATAGGGCCGCACCGCGAAGCGGGCGTGGCTCGGACCGACGCCCGCGTCGCGCCGCCGCGCCGCTCCCGACGGGGCGACGGCCACCCGGGCATCGACCGCGATCACCCCGGTCTCGTCGGCAAGGAGCGGGTTGATGTCGAGGTCGCGGACCGCCGGAAGGTCGGCGGCGAGCTGAGCGATCTTGACGAGGACGAGGGCGATCGCGTGCTCGTCGGCCGCCGCCACGTCGCGATAGGCCTTCAGGCGGCGCGCGACGCGGGTCCGGCCGATCAGCTCGGCGGCGAGCCGCAGGTCGAGGGGCGGCAGCGCCAGCGCCTGGTCGTCGATGACCTCGACCGCCGTGCCGCCGCGCCCGAACACCACCACGGGACCGAAGACCGGGTCGTCGGTGAGGCCGGCGATCAGCTCGCGGGCCTTCCGGCCCCGCCGCATCGGCTGGATCACGAAGCCGCTGATCCGCGCCTCGGGCCGGTCGCGGGCGGCGCGGGCCAGGATCTCGGCGGCGGCCTCGCGCACCGCCGCCTCGCTGGTGAGGTCGAGATGGACGCCGCCCACGTCCGACTTGTGCACGATGTCGGGTGACACGACCTTCAGGGCGACCGGGCATCCCGCCGCGATCAGCGGCCAGGCGGCTTCGGCCGCCTCGTCCGCGTCGCGCGCGAAGCGGACCGGCAGGACGGGGATCGCGTAGGCGGTGAGCAGCGTCTCGACCTCGCGCGGGTCGAGCCAGGTCCGCCCCTCCCGGAGCGCCCCCTCCACGACCGCGCGGGCGGTCGCGACGTCCGGGGAGAAGTCCTTCGGCAGCGAGTCGGGCGTCTTCATGAGGTCGTCCTGCGCCTCGCGGTAGCGCACGAGGTGCATGAAGCCCTCGACCGCCTCGGCATCCGTGGAGAAGCGCGGGATGCCGGCGGCGCCGAGCACCTCGATCGCCGTCTCGTCGCCCACGGAGACCGCGAAGACCGGCTTCGCCCGCAGGCTCGCCTTGCGCCCGCGGCGCACCGCCTCCGCGATCGCGCCCGCCACCGCCTCCCCGCCCGACAGGGCCGTCGGCACGTTCATCACCAGCACCGCGTCGTTCTCGCGGTCGGGGATCAGCGCGTCGAGCGCGGCCGCGTAGCGCACCGCGTCGGCATCCGCGCCGAGGTCGAGGGGGTTGCCCCAGGGCGCGGCGGCCAGGCCGGTCGCCGGCAGAGTCTCGTCCAGCCGCGCGACGGCGGCCGGCGAGAGCGTCGCGAGGGTGCCACCGAGATCGGCGAGCCGGTCCACCGCCAGGGCCCCCACGCCGCGGCCATTCGTGACCACCGCGAGACGCTTTCCCGGAAAGGGCCGCTGCCGCCCGAGCGTCTCGACCGCCGAGAACATGTCGTGCAGCGCCGCCACGCGCAGCAGGCCGGCGCGCCGGAAGGCCGCGTCGTAGACCGCATCGGGCCGCGCCAGGAGCCCGCTATGGGTGACCGGCCGCCCGTCGAGGGCCGCCGCCGCGTGCCGGCCCGAGCGGAGCACGACGACGGGCTTGGCACGCGCCGCGGCGCGGGCGGCGGACATGAATTTCGGCGCGTCCGCGATCGTCTCCAGGTGGAGGAGGATCGCCCGGGTGGTGCGGTCGCCCGCGAAATGGTCGAGGCAGTCCGCGATGTCGACGTCGAGCGCCTGGCCGACCGAGAGCACGCCCGAGAAGCCGTAGCCCCGCCCGACCGCCCACTCGGCGATGCCCGCCGCCACGGTCCGCGACTGGGTGATCAGCGCGAGGTCCCCCTTGGGCGGCCGGTGGGCGAGGAGGCTCGCGTTGAGCCGGGCACCCGGGACCGCGAGCCCCATGCATTCCGGGCCGAGGAGCCGCAGGCCGTGCGGCCGCGCGGCGCGGCGGGCCGCTTCGGCGAGCGAAGTCTCGCCCGCGCCCAACCCCGCCGAGATGATCACCGCGCCGCCGCAGCCGCGCTCTCCAGCCGCCCTGACCACCTCCGGCACCGTCTCGGCGGGCGACACCACCACGACGAGGTCGGCCGCCTCCGGCAGGTCGGCCACGGACGCGAGGCAGGGAAGGTCCGCGACCCGGTCGTGCTGGGGGTTGACCGGCCAGATCGGGCCGGGGAACTCCGCCTCGCGCAGGTTGCGCAGGATCGCGCCCCCGAAGGAGCCGGGCCGGTCGCTCGCGCCCACCAGGGCGACGGAGCGCGGGGCGAGGATGCGGTCGAAGCGGTAGGTGCTCATCGATGCGGCTCCCCGGCGGCGCGGCCCTGGCGAGACGAAACGGCGCCCGCGCCGGCCGGCTCCGCCGCTCCGGCGCGGGGCTGCATCGCACGACGCGCCCCGTGATGCAGCCTCGTGGGGCGAGATAGGGCATCCGGACGAGCGAGCCCGGTCGGGCATCCCGCCGCTGCCGCGGGGTGTCCCCGGTCGCCCGTGCGTCGGCGGGACTCTCTTGTGTTGCCGGGCGATCTGCGCCACCTCTCCGCCGCGTTCGCCCCGACTTGAGGCCCAAGGATCGTCCGATGCAGAGCTTTTCCCTGACCTGGCGCGCGGCCGCCCTCGCGCTCGGGCTCGCGCTGCCCGCCGCGGCGCAGACCCCGCCCGCTCCGGCCCCTGACACGGTCGTGGCCCGGGTGAACGGCGCCCCGGTCACGGCCGGCGACCTCGCGGTGGCGGCGGACGATCCGGCCCTGTCCCTGCCGGGCGTGAGCGAGGAGCAGAAGAAGGGCCTCCTCGTCGACTACATGGTCGACCTCAAGCTCGGCGCGCAGGCGGCCGAGAAGGCCAAGATCGCCGAGAGCCCGGACTTCACCCGCAAGCTCGCCTATTTCCGCGACAAGCTCCTGCTCGACGAGTACCTGGAGCGCGAGGCCAAGAAGGCCGTGACGCAGGAGGCCGCCCACAAGCTCTACGACGACACCGTCAAGACAATGAAGCCCGAGGAGGAGGTGCACGCCCGCCACATCCTCGTCGACAACGAGGCCGACGCCAAGAAGATCGCCGCGCGCATCAAGGGCGGGGAGGATTTCGCCAAGGTCGCGGCCGAGACCTCGAAGGATCCCGGCTCCAAGGCCGAGGGCGGCGATCTCGGCTGGTTCACGAAGGAGCGGATGGTCCCGGCCTTCGCCGAGGCGGCCTTCAAGCTCGAGCCGGGCAAGGTCTCGGACCCGGTCAAGACGCAGTTCGGCTGGCACGTCATCAAGGTCGAGGAGAAGCGCGCGAAGCCGGTGCCGTCCTTCGACGAGATGAAGGAGCAGATCGACACCTACCTCACCCGCAAGACGCAGCAGGACATCATCACGAAGCTGCGCGGGGAGGGGAAGGTCGAGCGCACCGCCGCGGCCCCCGCCGCGCCGACGCCCGCGGCCCCCGACGGGCCCGCCAAGGCGCCCGAGGCCAAGTAGAGCGCCGGGTCAGACAGAGGCGGGAGCCTTCTCCGGTGTGAAGGCTCCCGTCTGGCGCGTCGCGCGCGGGACAGGAACAGCGTTTCACGGCCCGGCTGTCCGCGGCGATGGAGAGGCACGTCTCCCCTCTCCAACGTGAGAGAGGGGCCGGGGGATCGAAGATCCCCCGTGAGGGTGGCTCGGCTTCAGCAAGACGTCTGAACCGTGCCGCTGGCTGCTCGACCTTCGGAGTTCAATCCTGAAGCCGAGCCACCCTGCACGATCTCCGATCGCGCTACCCCTCTCTCACTCGGGCTCGGGTCAAAACCTCCTCAGCTTGACCATGCGAGGGGCTGCTTGCGACCGACCTCAGGCTTTGGCGAGGTCTGCTTTCCAGACGACTTCACCTCACGCGGCACGGACGGTGGTCAGGAAGCAGCTGACCTCGGCGGCGAGGTGCTCAGACTGACGCGACAGCTCGGAGGCCGCAACAAGCACCTGACCGGCCGCTGCGCCCGTCTCCTCGGCCGCGCCTGCCACCCCCGCGATAGTGCCGGTCACCTCGCCGGTACCGGTGGCCGCATGGCTCACGTTGCGCACGATCTCCTGGGTGGCCGCACCCTGCTGCTCGACCGCCGCCGCTATCGACGTCGCCACTGCACTGATCTCCCGGATGCGCCCGGTGATGACCCCGATCGACACCACCGCCTGCCCCGTCGAGGCTTGGATGCGCGCGATCTGCCGCGATATCTCGTCGGTGGCCCTGGCCGTTTGCCCGGCCAACTCTTTCACCTCCGCGGCGACCACCGCAAAGCCGCGACCTGCCTCGCCGGCCCGCGCCGCCTCGATCGTGGCGTTGAGTGCCAGCAAGTTCGTCTGGCTGGCGATGCTGGAGATCAGCCCGACCACGTCGCCGATGCGCGCGACCGCCCCGGATAGCTCCTGCACTAACGCCCCGGTCTGATCCGCCTCGGCCACCGCCGTGCGCGCCAGTTCGGCCGACCCGTCCACCTGCCGGCTGATCTCAGCCACGGACGAGCTGAGCTGCTCAGCGGCTGCAGCCACCGTATTGACGTTGGAGGCGGCTTCCTCTGCCGCCACCGCCACCATGCTCGACTGGCTGGCCGTCTCGGCCGCGGTGGCCGTCATGGTCTGGGCCGTAGCCTGTAGCTCGGTGGCCGATGTCGAGACCATGCTGATCACTGCGCCGACCGCCGTCTCGAAGCCGTCGGCCATCTGGCGCATGCCCGTCCTACGCTGTTCCTCGGCGGCCAGCCGCGCCTGTGCCGTCTCCGCCTCCAGAGCACGCGTGCGGATCAGGTTCTCTCGCGAGCCTTCGACAGCCTGCGCAATCGAGCCGATCTCATTATCGCGCTCGCGGTAGGGCACGACCTGCTCCAGGTCTCCGGCGGCCAGGGCCCGCATCCGCAGAATCAGTCGGTCGATCGGGCGCGTGACGCCGCCGAGCACAAAAGCGACTCCGGCGAGGCCGCAGATGAACGCCAGGGTGCAGAGCAGCCCGGTCAGCCAAATCGCCCGCTCGTAAGCCTCTGCGGCCTCGCTCTGTGCACGGTCAGCCGCTTGGGCGTTCAGGGCGGTGTCGCGGTCGATCGTCTCGACCGCCGCATCAAAGGGCTTGCGCGAGGCGGCGAAGATCTCGTTCATCCGCTTCTGGTCGCCAGCCTGCGCGGCGGCAATGAGCGCTCTGCGCAGCCCCTGGTAATCGGTCCAGTGCCGGCCAAATGCTTCCCAGAGGGCTCGCTCGTCGGAATTTGAGATCAGCGCCTCATAGCGCTTTGCCACTGTCTCAACTGCCTTCAAACGGTCGGCCGATACTTTTTCGAGGTCGGCGATGGCTTCGAGAGCCGTAACGTAGCGCGCATCCATCAGGCGCAGTCGGGTGATCCTATACTTCAGATCGCCGATTTCGCGCACACTGGGCATCCAGTTGGTGGCGATGTCGACGGTATTCGCGTTGACCATGCGCAGCTGCATGATCGCCGTGCCGCCCTGTACGGCGATGGCCGCTAGGAGAAGAGCAATCATCCCGATCAGGATGTGCTTAATTTTTAGGCTCATAGCTGCCAGATCACGTATGTTGAGGTCACTAGAATTACAACTATCAGGTTAATATATTCTCAACTGCAGCCTTCCCAGTGTCACTACTGCGCGAGCGTCGCAGCAGTGAAGATGACGAGATCGTGACATCTGCTGATCTCACTCAAGTGCCATCATCCGCGGTTGTCATCACTACCGATGGTTGAAATTTGCTAGAGTGACTTCCCGCTGACCTGATACAAGCACAATCAAATCGAACCATCCTCCACTGGCTTGAACGTCCGCATGTCGGCGCGCAGCAAACTTCGGCTCCCCACCGTCAGCAGCCCTTCACGCGGCCAAGCTGATTGAGTTCAGACCCTAGCCCGTGCGGGAGACGGGCAGGGGATCGGAGATCCCGCATGAGGGTCCAGGTGGTTCAGCAAGAATTCTGAAGTGTCCCGCTGCCAGCACAACAGTCGCCGCTTGACGACGGCACGGTCCTGGACCCTCACCCCTACCCCTCTCCGGTACGGGAGAGGGGATCCCGCGCCGGGCTGGACTTGCGTAGGCTGTCGTCAAAATCGCATCCTGCCGAGACGGAGGCGCGTTCACGGAGCCTCCGATCGTCTCCTATCGCGGAAAGCGGAGTCCACGCCTCACCACTGGTGCAGCACGACCGCCGCGGCGATGCAGGCCGGGCGCTCCTCGTCCTCGATCTCGACGGTGACCCCGTAGGTGACCCGCAGCCCGCGCGGGGGCACGGGCGACGCCGCGGTGAGCGAGACCCGCCCGCGCAGACGCGCCCCGGCCAGGACGGGCGCGGGGAAGCGCACCCGGTCGAGCCCGTAATTCAGGCTGAGACGCAACCCCTCCAGTCGCCGGACCGCCGCGATGAATTGCGGCACCAGCGACAGCGTCAGATAGCCATGCGCCACCGTCCGGCCGTAGGGCGATTCGCGGGCGGCGCGCTCCGGATCGGTGTGGATCCACTGGTGGTCGCCCGTCGCGGCGGCGAAGCGGTCGATCATGGCCTGATCCACCGTGATCCAGGCGCCGATGCCGATCTCCTGCCCGAGCGCTGCCATCAGGGCCTCGGGTCCGTCGAATGCCTTCATACGATCCTCCCGGGGCGAGCCTAGAACCTCGGCGGCCGCGTGGCGATGGCTGTGGATGGGGGGATGATACTCCCGGTGAGTGTTCTACATAGCTGCCGGGCGGGGGTTCCTCGCGGCAGGGAGTGCGTGCGTTGGGACAGCGGAGATTGCGGATCGCCATCGCGGGCGTCGGAAACTGCGCCTCGTCCTTCGTTCAGGGCCTCACGCACTACCGCGACGCGGCGCCCGGCGAGGCCGTCCCGGGCCTCATGAACGTCGTGCTCGGCGGCTACCACGTGGCGGATGTCGCGATCGTCGCGGCCTTCGATGTCGCCGCCGCGAAGGTCGGGCGCGACCTCGCGGAGGCGATCGGTGCGGCGCCCAACAACACCGCGCGCTTCGCCGCGGTGGCGCCGACCGGCGTCACGGTCGCCCGCGGGCCGACCCTGGACGGGCTGGGCCGCTACCTGCGCGACGTGGTGCCCGAATCGCCGGAAGCCCCGGTCGACGTGGCGGCGGCGCTGGACCAGGCGGGCGCCGAGATCCTCGTCTCCTACCTGCCGGTCGGCGCGCAGGCCGCCACCGAGCATTACGCCGAGGCGGCGCTCAGGGCCGGCTGCGGCTTCGTCAACTGCATCCCGGTCTTCATCGCCTCCGATCCCGAGTGGCGGGCGCGCTTCGCGGAACGGCGCCTGCCCCTCATCGGCGACGACATCAAGAGCCAGGTCGGCGCCACCATCGTGCACCGGGCCCTCGCTGCCCTGTTCCGCGAGCGCGGCGTGCGCCTCGACCGCACCTACCAGCTCAACTTCGGCGGCAATTCCGACTTCCGGAACATGCTGGAGCGCGAGCGGCTCGAATCGAAGAAGATCTCGAAGACGCGGGCCGTCACGAGCCAGCTCGACGCGCCCCTCGACCCAGACGACATCCATGTCGGCCCGAGCGACTACGTGCCCTGGCTGACCGATCGGAAATGGGCGCATATCCGTCTCGAAGGCACCGCCTTCGGGGGCGTTCCGCTCAATGTCGAGCTGAAGCTCGAGGTCTGGGATTCGCCGAACTCCGCCGGCGTCGTCATCGACGCGGTCCGCTGCGCCGGGATCGCCCGCGACCGCGGCATCGGGGGCGCGCTGATCGGCCCGTCGAGCTGGTTCATGAAGTCGCCGCCGCAGCAATTCACCGACGAGGAGGCCCACCGGCGCACCCTGCGCTTCGTGGCGGGAGAATCCGACCCCGACTGACAAGCTCTCGGCACTCCGTCGTCGGCGGCAGGATTGACTTCTTCGCCGGCTCACCCGATCCGGTGGAGTCTTGGACCTCGGCTGCACTTGCGAATTCTCGATCCGCCGTATCTACTGCAGGCATGCGGACGACGTGGCGCGGTCGAACTCGGCTGGGCGCCGCGTCCTTGCGAGTTCCGTCGCGATCGGGAGGACGTGATGATGCTTCGCAAATGCGTCGCCGAGGGTGTCGGCACGTTCTGGCTCACCTTCGGCGGGTGCGGAAGCGCGGTCCTCGCCGCCGCCTTCCCGCAGGTCGGCATCGGGCTCCTCGGCGTATCCTTCGCCTTCGGTCTCACGGTGCTCACCATGGCCTACGCCATCGGCCACGTCTCGGGCTGCCACCTGAACCCGGCGGTGACGGTCGGGCTCTGGGCGGGCGGACGGTTCCCGTCGCGGGACATCGGGCCCTATGTGGGCGCCCAGGTGGCGGGCGCGGTGGTGGCGGCCTGCCTGCTCTTCGTGATCGCGAGCGGGGCGCCGGGCTTCGACGCCGCCAAGGGCTTCGCGGCCAACGGTTACGGCGCCCATTCGCCCGGGGGCTACGGCCTGCCGTCGGCGCTCCTCGCCGAGGTGGTGCTCACGATGATGTTCCTGTTCATCATCATGGGCGCCACCCACGGGAAGGCGCCGGCGGGATTCGCGCCGATCGCCATCGGGCTCGGCCTGACGCTGATCCACCTCGTCGGCATCCCGATCACCAACCTGTCGGTGAATCCCGCCCGCAGCACCGGGCCGGCCCTGTTCGCCGGCGCCTGGGCGGTCGGCCAGCTCTGGCTGTTCTGGGTCGCGCCGCTCGCGGGCGGAGCGCTCGGCGGCGTGCTCTACCGCTGGCTCAGCGAGGAGCCCTCGGCGGCCGTCACCGGCGTCGCCACCAAGGCGACGGCGACCTGAGGCTCAGTGCACCTCACACACCTCCCGCCGCGCTGGAAGCGCCACGGCGAGCCACGGCGGTGATCGGGAGTATCGTGAGAGACGCTCAGGCGAGGCGCCAGTCGATCGGCGCGAGGTCGCGCGCGGCGAGCCAGGCATTGGTGCGGCTGAAGGGATGGCTGCCGCGGTAATCCCCCCGCCGGTTGAGGGGCGAGGGATGGCCGGCCTCCAGGACGAGGTGCCGCTCGCCGTCGATCAGGGCGGCGCGGCGCCGGGCCGGCGCCCCCCACAGGAGGAAGGCCACGGCGGGCTGCTCCCGCGACACGGCCTCCACCGCCTGGTCGGTGAGCGACGCCCAGCCGAACGCGAGGTGCGCGCCCGCCTTGCCGGCCTCGACGGTCAGCGCCGTGTTGAGGAGGAGCACGCCCTGGCGCGCCCAGGCCGAGAGGTCGCCCGCCTTCGGCATCGGGCTGCCGGTATCCTCCGCCATCTCGGCGAGGATCACCCGCAGCGAGGCGGGGAGCCGGCGCGCGCCGCGATACGAGAAGGCGAGGCCGTGGGCATCGCCGGGCGTGGGGTAGGGGTCCTGGCCGAGGATCACCGCCCGCACGGCCGGGAGCGGCGTCAGGGCGAGGGCGGCGAAGACCGCTTCGGGCGGCGGCAGCACCGTGGCCCCGGCCTCGCGCCGGGCATCCACCGCGGCAGCGACCTGCTCGGCGCTGCCGTCCTGGAAGAAGGGCAGGGCGAGCCACGGCGATCCGCTTGCGCGGAAGCGGGCGAGGGCGCCCGCGACGGAATCCGGGTCCGGCATCAGCAGCTTCCGGGAGAGGGAGGGCCGGGTCGTCGCGGGGCATTCGGCACGGACGGGGCACCTCCTTGAGATCCGGGTGCGGCGCGTCAGCGGGTCCGGATGCGGCCGGTCGCGATCGATAGCGGCGCTGATTGGCGGATGTAGGTCACCACCGCCTCGGAGAGGAGGGTGCCGTCGGTCCCGCCGATCAGCGTCCGGCCCTCCGCCAGCATCCCGTAGCCGTTGCCGCCCCCGAGCATGAAGTTGTTGGAGGCCACCGTGTAGCGCCCCGTAGGATCGAGCGGCGCGCCCGCGACCCGGATCTCCGTCACCCGCTCCCCGACCGGGGCCTCGGGCGCCACCGTCACGGTCATGCCGGAGATATGGGCGAAGCGCCCGGAGGGATGGCCGAACTCGGCGTAGCCGTTCTCCAGGGCGGCACGGACCTGCCCGCCGGTGATCTCCACAAGTACGGTGGTGTTGCCGAAGGGGAGTTCCGTGAGGACGTCCCGTGCGGTGAGCACGGTGCCGGGCGGGTACAGCCGGTTGCCGCGGATGCCGCCGCCATTGGTGATGGCGAGCGCCGCCCCGGTCGCCGCGCGCAGCGCGTCCGCCACGAGGTCGCCGAACGCCGTCTCCGCGGCGCGCACGGCCGCGACCCGCGTGTCGAGGGAAACATCGGTGCGCCCGAGCGGCCGGTCGAGATCGGCCGAGAGCTGCCGCTGCAGCCCGTCGACCACCGCCTGGACCTCGGGATCGGGCTCCACGTCGATCGAATCGGTCACCCGGAAGCGTGGGACCCAGGCGAGGCGGCCCTCGCGGCGGCCCGCGACCCGGATGTCGATCGCCGTGACGACGTTCGCCTCCTCGCCCGATTCCGCGAAGACGGTCCGGCCGTCGTAATGCAGGGCGAGGTCGTGGTCGTGGCCCGACAGGACCGCGTCGGCGAGGCGGCTGGCGACGAGCGCCTCGTCGGTCGGCCGGTCCGTGTGGGTCACCGCGAGCACGAAGTCCGCCCCCGCCGCCCGCAGCGCGCCCGCTCCGGCGCGCAGGGTCTCGAGCGCCGGACCGAAGCGCCAGTCGCCGGATTGCGACTTCGCGGGCGTCTCCGGCAGCGCGATCCCGACCACGCCGACCGCGATCCCGCCGAGGGTCAGGAGCGCGGTATCGCGCAGGCCCGGGACGGGTGATCCGTCCGCCTGGCGCAGGTTCGCGGCGAGAACTGGAAAAGTCGCCTCCGCCAACCGCTCGCGGAACACCGCCTGGCCGAAGTCGAACTCGTGGTTGCCCGGCACGAACACGTCCGGCCGGACCCGGTTGGTGAGGTCGACGATGTGCCGGCCCTTGTCGAAGCCCGACATCAGGGAGGGCGAGAAGGTGTCGCCCGCGTGGCAGACCAGCACCGGGCCTCCCCGCGCCCGCTCCGCCTTGACGATCGCCGCGAGCTTCGCGAAGCCGCCGCGCCCCTCCACGGCCTGCATCCGGTAGATGTCGTTCACCAGGACGAGGGTGAAGGCGACGTCGGGCCCCCGCGCCTGGGCCGGGTCGGCCGCGAGGGCCGCCGTCAGGGCGGCGCCGAGGCCGATCGTCTCGCGGCGTGTGGGATGGGTCATGGGCGACCTCGCGGCGGGCTCGAAGCGGGACATCCTGTCTGGCGGCGAATCTTGACCGGCGAGCGACAGCGGCGCCGTCAGGGCCGGTCGGAGAGGCCGACGAAGCGGCGGTCGGTGTCGAAGAGCCGCGCCGTGCCCCGGGCGATGCGCATGAAGCGCGCGCCCTGCGGGGTCAGGCGGTAGCGGTCGCCGTCGCGCACGAGGTTGCCGGAGGCGACCTGCTCGTCGAGACGGCGCGGGATCTGGCGCCACTCCTCCAGGTAGGTCCGCCGGAAGGCGTCCTCGACCGCGGGCGCGTCGAGGCCCTCGGGCGCGGCCGCGAACCGCCCGAGCATGAACACCGAGACGGAGCGGTCGACGGTGACCGGACCGACCACGAAGGCGGCGAGCAGCAGCGCCGCCGCGGTGACGCTCGCCCCGAATGCGTCCCGCATCGCGAGCGGCAGGCCGAGCCGGCGGCGCCGCGTCACGGCGGCCATGGCGGCCCAGAGCAGCGCGAAGGTGAGGGCGAGGCCGGCGAGCCCGCGGTAGAACAGGATCGGGACGGCGCCGAACACGCCCGCGCGGGTGACGGTGAGGAACAGGGCCGTCCCGAGCAGGAGCGCCAGGGTGTAGGTGAGGGCGGCCGCGAGGAGGCCGGCGAGGAGGGAGCGGCTCACGGAATCTGAGCCTCCGGCGAGACCGCGAAGGCCCGCACGCCGGGCTCCGCGTGGATCGGGATCGCCCGCTGCGGCCAGGCACCGGGCGCCGCGAAGACCGGGTCGCGGGCCGTCACCACCAGCACGCCGATCCCCGCCTCGGCCGCGCGGGCCATCGCCTCGGCGCGGCTGAGCCCGGGATCGGAGAAGATCGGCGAGAGCCGCGCGACCCGCGCCGCCACCGCGGCGGACGGGGCACCGAACAGGATGCCGTTGTAGGGGTCCGACACCGCCGTGCGGAAGCGACCGTAGAGGCCGTACCCGTAGGCGCGGTTTCGGGGCGGGTCGGGGCGCTCCTGCACGACCGTTCCGGCCGGCAGGGTGCGGTCGAGCCAGGCCCAGGCCGCCCGCTCCTGCGGGACGAGCGCGGCCTCCGCGGGCGTGGTGTTCCGGTTCCAGCGATACTGCGTCATGCCGTAGGCCTCGCCGACGAAGCCGATCGCCATGCAGGCGAGGAAGCCGATGCCCGCCCGGCGCGATCCGTCGAAAGTCGGGACGGGGCGCAGCACGAACCCGGACCGCAGGGCCGCCAGGGTCCAGAGCAGCATCGCGAGCTGCGCGAACAGCATGACGCGCCAGCCGAGATCGTTGAACAGCACGCTCGATCGCAGGAAGGAGCCGATCAGAAAGGAGGAGAGGGCGGCGAGCACCAGAAGCTGGGCGAGTTCGCTGCCGGGCTCCTCCCGGCGCGTGCGCCAGTACATCGCCGCCCCGATCGCGAAGGCGCCGAATTCCAGCCCGTAGCTCAGCGGGAGGGCGAGGAGGTTGGTGAGGGACTGGATCAGGCTGTCCGGGGGAAGGATCGTGTCGGCGATGACGAACCGCCGGACCCCGAGGGTGAGGGGCGGGTCGGCGCCGAGCACCCGGCCGCGCACGATCGTGGCGAGCCAGGAGCCGGCGAGCGCCAGGGCGACGAGGCCGGCCGCGAGGACGCGCGCGAGGCTCCACCAATGCCGCCGCCAGGCGAGGCGACCGAGCCACAGGGCCAGGGTCAGACCGGCCCCCATGGCGAGGTAGATCGACAGTCCCGCGAGCGAGGCGAGGGCGAGCCCCGCGAGGCCGACCCGGCGGAGGCTGCGCGCGGGATCGGCGGGTGCCTCGTCCTCGGCCGCGAGCGCCATCAGCGCCACCAGGGCCGCGACGAGGCCGGCCACGTGGTGCGGCACCCAGAGCGCACTGGTCAGCCAGGCGGCGACCTGCTCGTTCCACTGCTCGAAATCCTCGAGCCAGTTCTGACCGCCGGACAGGATCCCGATGGCGCCGACCCCGAGGATGTCGAGGCCGGTCGTGAGCAGGAGCACGACGAGCCAGGTTTCGACGCTCCACGCGCCCGGCCGCGGCCGGTCGATCCGGGCCTGGCGATAGACCGTGCGGGCCAGCGCGAACAGGATCGGGCCGGTCCAGGCGGCGAGCCCGAAGGCCGCGTGCCGGCCCTCGACCGTTCCGAGGCCGAGCCGCTCGGTCACGGCGGGGAGCGTGTAGTAGAAATAGTAGTAGATCGCCGGTCGGTCGGTGGTGAGGAAGGTCGGGTCGTAGGGCGGCGTGCCGGCATCGGCGATCGCCCGGGTGGCGGTCGCGTGCTTCACGTAATCGGCCATCAGCACGCTGCGCACGGCGCCGCCCGCGACCGGCCAGTCCAGCATCATCCCGATCGAGAAGACGCCGTAGAGGGCGATGGCGGCGACGACGACCGCGAGGCACCGGGCCGGAACCGCCTCCGGCGCGCGACGCGCCAGCAGCGCGGCGCCCGGGATCGCCAGGGCGACGGCGACGGCGACCGTGGGCCAGGGGCCGAATCGCCCGGCGAGATCGAGGAGGACCGGCAGGCAGGCGAGGGTGCAGAGGACGGACAGGGCCATCCGGTCGAGGCGGGTGCGCGCCTCCCGCCAGCCCGGCATGGCGAGGCCCTGCGCGAACACGGCCCCCGGGCAGAGCAGCAGCGGCAGGCCGATCGCTGCGGCGAGGAGCGTTCCGGGACCATCGTAGGGAAGGGCGAGCACCGGCCGGTAGACCCTGGGAGCGGATGTCCCCTCTGTCTTGAGCGGCAGGTCCTAAGAATCCGCCACGGTGCGGCCGGATCCGCCCCCTGCTGCGTCACGACGCGTTGGTTCGCCGCGGGGGCGCGCTATGTAGGGCGCCGTGCGGAACGCCCGCGGGGATGGGTCCGCGGCGAAACTCTCTGGACGGTCGATGAACGAGGTGACGAAGGCCGCTGTCCTGGAACGCGGCGCCACGCCTGTCCCCCCCGCCGCGTCCGGGCCGCTGCCGGAGGCGCATCCCCGGGTCGCCTGGGGCCGGGTCGGCGTGCTCCTGATGAATCTCGGCACGCCCGAGGGCACCAGCTACTGGCCGATGCGCCGCTACCTGAAGGAGTTCCTGTCGGACCGGCGCGTGATCGAGGTGCCGCGGGCGATCTGGTGGCCGCTCCTCAACCTGGTGATCCTGACCAAGCGCCCGGGACCGAAGGGGCGCGACTACGCCTCCGTCTGGAACACGGACCTCGACGAGGGACCGCTCAAGACCATCACCCGCGGCCAGGCCCAGAAGCTCCAGGCCGCCATGGGCGGAAGCGTCGTGGTCGATTGGGCGATGCGCTACGGCAAGCCGGAGGTCGACGGCCGCATCCAGGCGCTGCTCGACCAGGGCTGCGACCGCATCCTGCTGGTGCCGCTCTACCCGCAATACGCTGCCGCCACCTCGGCCACCGCCTGCGACCAAGCCTTCCGGGCGCTGATGAAGATGCGCTGGCAGCCGAGCGTGCGCGTCTCGCCGCCCTACCACGACGATCCGGTCTACATCGAGGCCGTGGCGAACGCGATCCGGACCGACCTCGCCAAACTCGACTTCGAGCCGGAGGTGATCCTGACCTCCTTCCACGGCGTCCCGAAATCCTACCTGCTCAAGGGCGACCCGTATCACTGCCAGTGCGTGAAGACCGGCCGGCTCATCCGCGAGGCGCTGGGCTACGGGCCGGACCGCATGCGGGTGACCTTCCAGTCGCGCTTCGGCAACGAGGAGTGGCTGAAGCCCTACACGGACGAGACCGTAAAGGAGCTCGCCGCCTCCGGCGTGAAGCGCCTCGCGATCGTGGCGCCCGGCTTCACGGCCGATTGCCTGGAGACGCTGGAGGAGCTCGATGGCGAGAACCGGCACTATTTCGAGGAGGCCGGCGGCACGCACTTCGCCTACCTGCCCTGCCTCAACGACGGGCAGGACGGGATGAGGGTGATCGAGCACGTGGTGCGGCGCGAACTGCGCGGCTGGGTCGAGTGATGGCGGGGGACGAGGATCCGCGCTGGGCTTCGGTCGACCGCGCGCTGGCGGACTGGCTGATCCCGCCGGACGCGGCCCTGGCGGACGCGCTCGCCGCGAGCGAGGCGGCCGGGCTGCCCCCCATCGCGGTCGCCCCTAACCAGGGCAAGCTCCTGATGCTGCTCGCCCAGATGATGGGCGCGCGGCGGATCCTGGAGATCGGCACCCTCGGCGGCTACTCCACGCTTTGGCTCGCCCGCGGTCTCGCGGAGGGCGGGCAGGTGGTGACGATCGAGGCCGAGCCCCGTCACGCGGCGGTGGCCCGTGCGACCTTCGCGCGGGCCGGCCTCTCGGACCGGATCGTGCTGGAGGAGGGGCGGGGGGTCGAGGTTCTGCCCCGCCTCGTCGGGTCCGCGCCCTTCGACCTCGTGTTCGTCGATGCGGACAAGCCGTCGAACCCCGCCTACCTGGACTTCGCGCTGCGGTTGACGCGCCCCGGGAGCGTGATCGTCCTCGACAACATCGTGCGGCGCGGAGCGGTGGTGGACCCGGACGGGGACGCCAACGTGCAGGGGGTGCGCCGCACCCTGGCGATGATCGCCGCCGATGCCCGGCTCGACGGGACGGCCCTGCAGACGGTGGGCGAGAAGGGCTGGGACGGATTCGCGCTGGTGCGGGTGCGTGGGTGAGGAGGGTCGCGGCGGCGCGCGGACCGGACGGATCCCGCGCGCCGTGACGACCCGACCGCTCTGCCCCGGCTCCCTCGACCGGGCGAGGGACGGCGCCCGCGGCGGGGGCCCCCGGCCGTGACGCACCGCCGGCCCTCCGCGCTGCTGACCCCGCTCACCGAGGCTCGGGCCCTCCTCCTGGCCGGCGTGGCTCCGGTCGCGCCCGAGACTTGTGCGGTCGCGGACGCGGTCGGGAGCGTGGCCGCCGCCGAGGTCGCGGCGCGCGCTCCGGTTCCGGCCCGGCGGATCGCCCTGCGCGACGGTTTCGCGGTCGAGGCCGCCGCGATCGTCGGCGCCTCGGCGCAGGGTCCCGTAAAGCTGCGGCCGGATCCGGCCTGGCTGGAGGCGGGCGATCCCGTCCCCGACGGGGCCGACGCGGTCCTGCCCGCGGAGGCGGTCGCCGCGGGCGAGGCGGTGGCCGACGTGCCACCGGGCGACGGCACGCGGCCGGCCGGGGGAGACATCCCGGTCGGACACCCGATCCTGCGGGCGGGGATGCGCGTCACGCCGCTCGGCGCGCTCGCCCTCGCGGCCGCCGGCCTCGCCACGGTGGCGGTGCGCCGCCCCCGGATCGCGCTCCTCGCGACGGGGACCGAGGCGCCGGACCGGCTCACGGCGCTCCTCGCCGCGCTGCTGGCCCGCGAGGGCGCCCGGGTGGCCGCCGCGCCGCGCCTGCCCGACGACCCGGATGCGATCGCGGCCGCGCTCGCGACCGTCTCCGCCGACGCGGTCTGTCTCATCGGCGGCAGCGGCTTCGGGCGGCGCGACGGCAGTGCCGAGGGGCTCGCGCGGGCCGGAGGGGTCGGCGCGCACGGCCTCGCGCTGCGGCCCGGCGACACGGCCGGGTTCGGCACCGCGTCCGGCCGGCCCGTCCTTCTCCTGCCTGGCCGTCCCGAGGCGGCGCTGTCCGCCCATCTCGCCCTCGGGCGTCCGCTCCTCGCGGCGCTGGCCGGTGCGGATCCGGTCGCGCCCGCAACCGGCCTCCTGCGGCGCAAGATCGTGTCCTGCGTCGGGCTTACCGAGATCGTCTTCGTGCGGCGCGCCGCCGAGGGTGTCGAACCGCTCGGCGGGGCCGATATCCCCCTGCACCGTCTCGCGCTGGCGGACGGCGCCGTGCTGGTGCCGCCCGAGCACGAGGGCTATGCCAGCGGGACGCCAGTCGAGATCCTGCCCCTGTGAGCGACGCGTTACCGGCCGATGACTTCACCGCCCGCCTCGCGCGGGCGGCCCGCCAGGAGCAGTTCCTGACCGTGGTCCCGCGTGAGGAGGCGCTGGCGCGGTTTCGCGCCGCCGTCACGCACGCGCCCCTCGAGGCGGAACCGGTGCCGCTCGGCGCCGCCCTCGGGCGGGTGCTCGCGGCCGACATCGCCTCGCCGATCGACGTGCCGCCCTTCGACCGCGCGCTGGTCGACGGTTTCGCGGTCCGGGCCGCCGATATCGCGGGGGCGACCGAGGCGGAGCCCCGCGGCCTGCGGCTCAACCGCGAGATCCTGGCCTGCGGGATCGCGCCGCGCCTCGCCGTCGCGGCCGGCACCGCGACCGCGATCGCCACGGGCGGCGTCCTGCCCCGCGGGGCGGACGCGGTGGTGATGGTCGAGGCCACCGACACGGTCGAGGCCGACACCCTCGCGGTCGCCGTGTCCCGGCCGGCCGCGCCGGGCCAGTTCATCGGCTTCGCGGGCGCCGACATGGCCCGCGGCGAGACGGTGCTCAGGCGCGGGACCCTGGTCACCGCCCGCGAGATCGGCATGCTCGCCGCCTGCGGCCTCGCGAGCGTGTCCGCGGTCCGGCGCCCGCGCGTCGGGGTGATCTCCACCGGCGACGAGCTCGTCGCGCCGGGCGAGCCCCTTCCGGAGGGCGGGATCTACGATTCGAACGGCGCCATCCTGGCCGCGGCGATCGTCGAGAACGGCGGCGAGGCGCTGCCCCGCGGCATCGTCCGCGACGACGAGGCGGCGCTGGAGGACGCCCTGCGCGGCGCCCTCGCGGAGGCCGACCTGGTGGTGCTCTCCGGCGGCACCTCGAAGGGCGCCGGCGACGTGTCCCATCGCATCCTGTCGCGGCTCGGCCCGCCCGGCATCCTCGTCCACGGCGTCGCGCTGAAGCCCGGTAAGCCCCTCTGCCTCGCGGCCGTCGGCACCAAGGCGGTGATCGTGCTGCCCGGCTTTCCGACCTCGGCGATGTTCACCTTCCACGACGCCGTCGTGCCGCTGATCCGGGCCATGGCGGGCCTGCCGCCGCGGGAGGAGAGCCGCGTCGAGGCGGTGCTGCCCCAGCGCCTCGCTTCGGAACTCGGCCGCACCGAGTTCGTGATGGTGTCGCTCGCCCGAACCCGCGACGGGCTCGCGGCGCTCCCGCTCGGCAAGGGCTCGGGCACGGTCACGGCCTTCTCGCAGGCGGACGGATTCCTGGCGGTGCCCGCGGCCCGCGCGGGACTCGACGCGGGGGAGCGCGTCGCCGTCACGCGGCTCGGGGCGGGCCTGCGCCCGCCCGACCTCACGCTGGTCGGCAGCCACTGCCCGGGCCTCGACCGCCTCGTCGGCCGGCTCGCCGAGCGCGGGGTACGGACCCGGACCATCTGGGTCGGCTCGGCGGGGGGCTTGGCGGCGCTCGGGCGCGGGGAATGCGACCTCGCGAGCCTGCATCTCCTCGATCCGCAGACGGGCCGCTACAATGCGCCCTTCCTGACATCCGGTCTCGTGCTCGCCCCGGGCTGGCGGCGCCTGCAGGGGCTCGTCTTCCGGCCGGGGGATGCGCGCGGCGCGGGACCGGACGCGGCCGGGGCGGTGCGGCACTTCCTCGCCGACACGGACGCGGTGATGGTCAACCGCAACACCGGGGCGGGCACCCGGGCGCTGATCGACGGCCTCCTGGCCGGCGCGCGACCGCCCGGCTATTGGAACCAGCCCCGCTCGCACAACGCCGTCGCCGCGGCGGTGGCGCAAGGGCGGGCCGATTGGGGCGTGGCCATCGCCACGGTGGCGCGCGACTACGGCCTCGCCTTCCTGCCCCTCACCGAGGAGCATTACGACTTCGCCTACCAGGCCGACCGGCGGGACGAGCCGGCGCTCGCCGCCTTCCTGGCGCAGCTCTCGGCCCCGGAGACGAGGGCCGACCTGCACGATCTCGGCTTCGCACCCGCGGAGGGAGCGTGAGATGCGCGTGATCGGCCTCGCCGGATGGAGCGGCGCCGGCAAGACGACGCTGCTCACCCGCCTGATCCCGGTCCTGCGGGCGCGGTCGCTGCGCGTCGCGACGGTGAAGCATGCCCACCACGCCTTCGACGTCGACCATCCCGGGAAAGATTCCTACGTGCACCGCGCCGCGGGGGCGGGCGAGGTCATCGTGTCCTCGGCGCGACGCTGGGTGCAGATGCACGAGGTGGGGGAGGGGGCGGAGGCGACGCTGAGGGACCTGCTCGTCCGTCTCACGCCCTGCGACCTCGTCCTCGTCGAGGGTTTCAAGCGCGAGGCCCATCCCAAGCTCGAAATCTTCCGGGACGCCAACGGCCGGCCGCCGCTCCACCCGGAGGATCCCCGCATCGTCGCGGTGGCGAGCGACCGCCCCTTCCCGGAGGCGGGCGTGCCGGTCCTGCCCCTCGACGACGTGGAGGCGATCGCCGACGCGGTCCTGGCGGCGGCCGAGCCGCTCCCTGAGGTCCTGATGAGGCTCGCGGGCCATGGCACAGCTCAGTGACGATTGCTTCGCCGTCGGCGGCCCGCTGCTCACGGTCGATCAGGCCGCGGCGCTGATTGCCGAGCGTCTCCCGGTGATCGCCGAGGCCGAGACCGTGCCGGTCTGGGAGGCGGACGGCCGGGTCGCCGCCGCGACGCTCACCGCGCGCTGCGCCCTGCCGCCCTTCGCCAACTCCGCCGTGGACGGGTTCGCCGTCTGCTTCGCCGATCTCGCGCCCGGCGGCGAGACGGTGCTGCCGGTGCGCGGGCGTCTCGCGGCGGGACACGCCGCGGAGGGCGTCGGCGCCGCCGGCGCGGCGGTGCGGATCTTCACCGGCGCGCCGATGCCGCCCGATGCCGACACGGTGTTCATGCAGGAGGATGTTCGCGTCGAGGACGGCGCGGTGCGGTTGCCCGCGGGCCTCAAGCGCGGCGCCAATGCCCGGCCCGCCGGGGAGGACATCGCGGCGGGCGCGGTGGCGGTCCCGGAGGGGCGGCGGCTGACGCCGCCCGACCTCGCGCTCATCGCGGCGACCGGGCACGCGACGCTTCCGGTGCGGCGGCGATTGCGGGTCGCGCTGTTCTCGACCGGCGACGAGCTCGTGGAGCCCGGCGCGGTCCGGCGCCCGGGCACGATCCACGATTCGAACCGTGTTCTCCTGGCGGCCCTGCTGCGCCGGCTCGGGGCCGTGGTCTCGGACCTCGGCATCCTCCGCGACGAGCCGGCGAGCCTGTGCGACCGCCTGGCCGCGGCTGCGCGGGACCATGATCTCATTCTGACCTCCGGCGGCGTCTCGACCGGCGAGGAGGACCACGTGAAGGCGGCCGTCGAGGCGGGGGGCCGGCTGGACCTCTGGCGGCTGGCGATCAAGCCCGGGCGGCCGGTGGCGATGGGCCGCGTCGGCGACACCGCCTTCGTGGGTCTGCCGGGAAACCCGGTGGCGGCCTACGTGACGCTGCTCTTCGTGGTGCGCCCACTGCTCGCCCGGCTCTCCGGCGAGGCCTACCGCCCGGCGCCGGCGCAACCGGCCCGCGCCGCCTTCGGCTACCGCAAGAAGGCGGGGCGGCGGGAATACGTGCGCGTGTCGCTGCGCGCGGCCCCGGACGGCAGCGTCGAGGCGGTCAAGTTCCCGCGCGAGGGCGCGGGGCTGCTCACGTCGCTGTGCGGCAGCGACGGGCTCGCGGAGCTGCCGGAGGACGCGACGGGCGTGACGGAGGGCGACCGCATCGCCGTGTACCTGCATCCGCTGCTGTGGTGAGCCGGTCGGGTCGCCGCGCAGCGAGCCTTCGCATCGGGACAAGCGGCGTGGCGGTTCCCGTCGTCGAAAAGGCGGGGGAGGCTGACAGGTCTCATCGGCACTGCGCTGACAGTCCCGCGCCGCACCTCCAGCCGTGATTCGCATAAGGGATCTTATGGAACCTGGGGCCCAGGGCCGGTCGCTGGCTCGGACCTCGGCGATGCCGGTGTGTCCGCCCGGAGACAGGCGGCGATTGCCGGTCGGCGGGCCTGGCCGTTCGCAGCGCTGACAATTGACCGCGGCGCGGCCCCGGCGTCTCATCCGGCGAAAGCGCGGCAGCAAGCCGCCGGCGTGGAGGACCGCATGGGATCGATGGCGAGACGCGCGCGGCGCGCCGGATGGGCAGCCTTGTGCATCACGGGAGCGGCGCTGGCCGGGCCGCACGGCGCCCAAGCCCAATCCGCCCAAGTCCAATCCACCCAAGCCCAATCCGTGACGGGCCTGACGGTGTTCGGGGACAGCTACGCCGATACCGGCAACGTCGTGCGGCTCTCGGGCCGGCCGCTGCCGTTTCCGTACGTGAACGGCCGCTACTCGAACGGCGCCAATTTCGTCGACGGCGTCCAGGCCGCCTACGGGCTGCCGGACGCCGCGGTGGCGAACTACGCCATCGGAGGGGCCAAGACCGGGACCACCAACGTCTCGCCGCTCCTGCCGGGCTTCACGCAGGAGGTCGCGACCTTCCGGACCTCCGGGACCACGCTCGGCCCCGGGAACCTCGTCCTCATCAACATCGGCGGCAACGACGGCATCACGGCCGCGCTCGGCGGGTTGACCGCGGCCCAGGCCCCGCTCCTCGGCCAGGCCGCGACGGCCAACGCGGTGGCGAATGTCGGGCAGATCGTCGGCGCCGGGGCGCGCACGATCGCCTTCAACGCCTTCACGACGCTGAGCAACCTGCCGACGGTGGCGGCCTCCGGCAACGTCGCGGCGGCCGACCTGTTCGCGCGCAGCTACTTCCAAGGCCTCCAGGCCGGCCTCGCCCCCTTCGCCCAGTCCGGGACGCGGATCTTCCTTCTCGACACGGCCGCGATCTTCCAGCGGGTCGGGGCGAATCCGGCGGCCTTCGGCTTCGTCAACACCACCACGCCCTGCCTGCTGGTGCCGGCCTGCATCGGCGCGCCGAAGGCGGTGCAGAACACCTTCCTGTCCCTCGACGGCGTGCACCTGACCGAGGGGGGCTACCTCGTCCTGTCGCGCTACATCGTCAATGCGCTGGCCGCCCCGAACGGCGTCGCCGCCCAGGCGGCACTCGGGCAGATCGGCACGACGAGCTTCGCGACGACGCTGCTGCAGCGCCTCGACGCGCTGCGCCTCTTCGCGCCCGGCCCCCTCGACGCGACCGGCGCCATCGCCGGGGTGCCCGTGGCGGGCCCCGCAAGCCCGATCATCGTCTGGGGCCAGGGCAGCCAGGCGGGCGGCCATGTCGGCACTCGCGGCTTCGCCACGGGGTTCGACTACGACAGCCCCGGCGGGACGCTCGGGATCGAGGCGACGCCGGGTCCGGGCGTGAGGTTCGGCTTCGCGTTCAACTACACCAATCCGTCCGCGACCCTGCGCGGCGGCGCCGGGCGGATCGACGCCGACAGCTACCAGTTCGCCGCCTACGGCTCCTACACGGGCGCGAACCTGTTCGGGGACGCGGTGCTGGCCTACGGACGGCACGATTACGGGGTCGACCGGCCCGGAATCATCGACCGCATCACCGCCTCGCCCGGCGGCGACAGCGTCGTGGTGGCGGCGAAGGCCGGCTACCTGTTCGATGCCTGGAACGGCTGGCGGCTCGGCCCGATCGCCGGGCTCACCTACGCGAGCACGCGGGTCGACGCCTATACCGAGCAGGGCGACGCGGCGCTCACCCAGGCGGTCCGCGGGACGTCGCTCGATTCCCTGGTCGGTCGGGTCGGGGCGCAATGGCGCACGACGCCCCTCCCCGCCTTTGGCGGCACCGTCCTGGGCTTCGTGAACCTGACGGCCGAGCGCGAGTTCCTGGACGGGTCGCGGACCATCGTGACCTCGCTCACGACGACGCCGCTCCTGCCGATCCTGACGCCGCTCGGGCGGGCGAGCCGCGCCGTCTACGGGCAGGTCGAGGCCGGCCTGCGGGCCGACCTCACGGCCGCCGTGACCGCGACGCTGACCGGCGGGACGACCTTCGCCCGCACCGGCGGCGACGGCTACGCGGTGAGCGGCGGCCTCACGGTCCGGTTCTGAGCCGCGCGGCCTCGCCGAGGCCAGCGCTCAGCCGGCGGAGATCCTCGACCACCGCGCGCGAGCCCGCGCGGAGGGCTCCTCGCGTCAGCAGGTCGCCGTCGAACTCGGCGACGCCGCCCGCCTCCTCGACGAGGATCAGGCCCGCCTCGCAATCCCAGGCGCTGAGCCCGGGATCGAAGTAGCCCGCGAGGCGGCCCGCCGCCACGTAGGCGAGCATCAGGGCGCCCGACCCGTTGCGGAACAGGATGCCGCCCGCGCCGTAGAGGCGCTCGACGAAGGCGGCGGCCTCGCCCGCCGGGGTGCGCGACGTGGCGCCGTAGCCGATATTGGCCGAGGTGAGCGTCGTCTCGGGATCGATCGCGAGGCGGCGGCCGTTCAGCCAGGCCCCGGCCCCGCGCGCGGCCAGGTAGGTCTCCCGCATCACCGGCGCCGCGATCACGCCCGATTCACGACCGCCCGGCCCCCGCACGCCGATCGACACGCACCAGTTCGGCTGGCCGTTCAGGAACGGGCTGGTCCCGTCGATCGGATCCACCACCCAGGTGTAGCCCGACCGCCCCTCGCTCAACCCGGCCTCCTCGCCGAGGACCGCATCGTCCGGATAGCGCGCGGCGACGGACTCCCGGATCAGGATCTCCACCTCCCGGTCCGCCTGGGAGACGAGGTCCTGCGCGCTGGTCTTGCGCTCGATCACGAGCGTGTCGCGGGCCTCGAAGAAGCCCAGCGCGCGCTCGCCGGCGCGCCTCGCGATCTCCTGCGCGAGGAGGAAGCGGGAGGGATCGTGGTTCGGCTCGTGCACTGTCGGCATCTCCATGGTCGGGCGGCCCTCCATACACGAGGCCCGACCGCGATGGCGTGACGATCCCGGCCGCGACCGCCCTGCCCGCTTGAAGGACCGAATGTCGGCAAAATCGGAGCCGAAGCCGCGAGGCGGACGCCCGTGCGCGCGAAAAACACGCGCTACCGCAGCATGTTGCGCGTTTTTCATCGAAACGTCGTGGGGCGCTGTTGACAGGCCGGAAGGTGGCCCGTATATCACCACCCATCGGCGCCGGCCGTTGCAACTCAGCGGCCCGGGCGCTTCTGCTTCTTTCGGACAGACTGCGGGTCTGGCTCCGGGTGGGTTACCCGGGATCGCTCGGTTGTCCGTTGAACAGGCTCTTT